>NZ_BCBG01000041.1:0-48076 GCF_001320485.1 Pseudomonas sp. NBRC 111130 | reverse complement strand
GGGCGGCGCTCGATCTCACAGGCGCTGAAGCTGTCGAGGCAGGCACTTGGTAGCCCTGGCACAAATTTAAATCCTGCCATCCTCAGCCTCCCAAACTCACCACTCGCCACCTCAGAACCCGCCGAAATAAAAAGCCACAAAAACCAGGAAAACCCAACACAAAGGGTCAATACTGGCAAATGGCTGTAAAGCTTCCATGAAGAAGCTTTTACCTACTGAACTTCCTTACGAAAACCCGCTCCTATGCCGGTAGCCATTGGTGATGGCCGCCTGATAAGCTCGCGGCTTTACCCTGATTGCCCTTATGGCGCATGAACAAGGAAATAGCATGAAACAGCATCGTCTGGCGGCTGCGGTTGCCCTGGTAGGCCTGGTACTGGCTGGCTGTGATCAACAAGCCAGCAGCCCCGAGCTGAAAACTCCGGCACAGAAAGCCTCCTACGGTATCGGCCTGAACATGGGCAAGAGCCTGGCCCAGGAAGGCATGGAAGACCTGGATTCGAAAGCGGTCGCTCTCGGCATCGAAGACGCTGTCGGCAAGAAAGAGCAACGCATCAAGGACGAAGAACTGGTAGAAGCCTTCACCGCGCTGCAGAAGCGCGCCGAAGAGCGCCTGGCCAAGGCCAGCGAAGAAGCTGCCAGTGCTGGCAAGAAATTCCTCGAAGAGAACGCCAAGAAGCCTGGTGTGGTTACCACCGCCTCTGGCCTGCAGTATGAAGTCGTGAAGAAGGCCGACGGCCCGCAGCCAAAGCCGACCGACGTAGTCACCGTTCACTACGAAGGCAAGCTGATCGATGGCAAGGTGTTCGACAGCTCGGTCGAGCGTGGCAGCCCGATCGACCTGCCCGTCAGCGGTGTGATCCCTGGCTGGGTCGAAGGCCTGCAGCTGATGCACGTTGGCGAGAAGTACAAACTGTTCATCCCGGCCGAACTGGCCTACGGCGCCCAAAGCCCGAGCCCGCTGATCCCGGCCAATTCGGTGCTGGTGTTCGACCTGGAACTGATCGCCATCAAGGACCCGGCCCAGCTGCAGGGTGGCGAAGCACCCGAAGCTGAAGCCCCGGCCGAAGCACCTGCCAAGTAACAACGGCTGGTACTTGCACAACGCCCCGTCCTGACGGGGCGTTGTCGTTTGTGAAGGCTCATTCGGCGAACCTCGTGCGGCGGCTATTGTCCGAGCAAGTGCAGTGTGAAGAAGCCGGAAGCTTCTGACGCATATCGTTTGCAGATCTGAAACGGCTGCGTAAAAAACGCCCGATCTGAGCGGGACCCTTGCCTTGTGGGCGCCCGCCGTCACAAACTTCGTCCTGTTCACAAGGTTATCCACAATAAATGTGGATAACCTTTACCTGCTGGAGGCTCCATGAGCGCACCCTGGAATTTCGCCCGTTTCCTGCCTCTGGCCGAGCGCCTGCTCAGCCGTGGCCGCTTGCCGGCCTTGCTGTTCGCAGTAGCCCGCAAAGGCCCGCGCATCGGCCAGCTGCGCGACGACGTCAAGTTACTGCAGTCGCTGTGCCTGGCCTGGTGGCGGGGTGAATACCGCGCCATCAGTCCCAAGGCACTGGTGACCATCGTCGCCGGCCTGCTGTACTTCGTCAGCCCCATCGACGCCATTCCCGACTGGATTCTGGGTGTCGGTTTTCTCGATGACATCGCTGTGCTCGGCTGGGTCCTGAAGACCGTGGCTGATGAGCTGGCGCGCTTCAAGGCCTGGCGCGACAGCCAGGCGCCCGAGCGCCTGCGGGTAGTCGAACGCCTGCCCGACACCCCGGAAGCACTGCGGCTGGAGCGTAATACGCACTGAAATCGAGCAAGTCCCCACAGACTCCCGCGCTTGGTAATATAATTGGCATAAGCGTTATGCCTACGGATTACATGCGGTAATCCTTACGTAAGGGGGTTGTAATGGGTATTCAGGTTATTAGCCGGGACGGTCAACCCGAGTATGCCGTCGTGCCCTGGGAGCAGTACCAGGCCTTGCTCAAGGCAGCCGGGGAAGCGCCCGCCGAGGCGGTTGCCGAATCAGCGCAGCAAAGCGCGCCTGCAGCCAGCCTGCCAGCGTTCAGCGAAGTGGCGCAACTGCGCCAGGCCAAAGGCATCGCCCCTGAGCAACTGGCGCGTAATGTCGGGGTCAGCCCGGCTTACCTGGCCATGATCGAATCGGGTGAGCGCCAGCCGGATGCCGCGATCCGCCGCGCCCTGGCCTGGCATCTGGGGGTAGCCGGCTGGAGCGAGCCGTCATGAGCCAGGTCAGGATCAGCCGACAGCAATGGCAGAGCCTGCTGGACGAGCTTGACCTGGCCCGCCGTCAACGCCACCTGCTCACCTACCGTGCACTGATCGAGCGCCTGCAATTGCCCAGCCCGGCCATGCAGACCCTCACCGCTGCGCTGGAATACCTGGCGGTGCTCGATGCCCGTGCCGAGCAGCCCTTGCGCAGCTCGCTGGTGATCAGCCAGGGTGCCAGCCGTCTGCCGCGAACCGGCTTCTTCGAGTGTGTGGAGCGCCTGGGGCGTTTCGCGGGGCCTGTGGATGGCATGGAGGCGGCGTCCTGGCATGCCTCCGAGGTCGTTCGGGTGTTTGAGTACAGTTATCCCGAGCATGCCTGAACAGTGTGGGCTCCCTGTGCTGGCCTCTGCGAGGCGTCGAACCGCCGCGAAGACGCCAGCACAGACAGAGCATCTCGATGGATCACGCCGCAAGGGTTGCCATCGGCATCCCGTACATCCAGTTCCTTCAGGTCACCATAGCGGCCAAACAAATCCATGACCTGGCCAAGCGTGGCATTCAGCCCCACCGTTGGCTGTTCGACCAAGGCCGCCGGCAGCACTTGAGCCATTAGCTGATCTTCTCGCACCCCCATATCCTGCGGCCGTCCCATCAGGTACCCCTGTACCAGGTCCACGCCCATCTCGGTCAATACCGCCAGCTCTTCCGGCAACTCGATCCCTTCGGCGATCACTTGCGCCTTCGAGGCCCTGGCAATCTGCAGGATGGAGCCGACGAATTCGCGCTTGAGCGGGTCGCGGTGGATGCCATCGATGAAGTGGCGGTCGATCTTCACGTACTCGGGACGCAGCTCCGACCACAGGCGCAGGCTCGAATAACCGGCGCCGAGGTCGTCCAGGGCGATGGAAAAGCCCATGTCGCGATAATGGTGCAAGGCGTTGGACAACAGCTGGAAATCGTCGGCAGGGGTCTGCTCGGTAAGCTCGATCACCACCCGACTGGGCGGCAACCCCACTTGTTCGAGGAGCTTGAGGGTGCGCCCGGAAGGATAGTGCGGTTCCAGCAGCGATTCGGGCGAGATGTTCAGAAACAGCTTGCCGTCGAGCCCCTGTTCGCTGAAGCGTCGGCACGCACTTTCACGGCACGCGGCCTCCAGTTCGGTCAGTCGACCGGCCTGGCGGGCGATGGCGAACAGGTTCAAGGGCGAATGCAGCGGGCTGTTGGAGGGGCCACGGCTCAAGGCTTCATGGCCGAAGACCCGCCGTTCGCCGAGGCAGACGATCGGTTGGAACAAGCTGTGAATGCTGCGCTGAGCCAGAATTACACTCAATGCACTGAGCTGTTCGGCGATGGTCATGACGGTATCCTGAAAATGAAAGGGCCGGGCATTTGCATGCCCGGCCCCTCTATTTCACGAAAGTGCCATGACTGTTTGATGACGGATCACATTAATCTGCCATCATTGGTCGGTTACTTCTTCGCCATCTTGGTGCTTTCGCTCAGGTAGTCGATAAGGATGCGACCGGTCTCGGCCAGGTACGCATCATCTTCCGGCTTGGTCTTGTCATCCTCTTCCGGCAGGGCGTCCTCGTCGACTTTCTTCAGCTCCTTGAGTGGCTCCTCGCCCTTGGCCTTGCGACGAATGTTCTCCATGGCCAGCTGCTTGGCTTCGACCTCATCGTGGCGGGCACGTCGTTCTTGCTCGTTGAGGCTGACGGTCTTCTCGTCCATCAGCTTCTGGGTCAGGGCCAGGCGGTCACGGATGTAGGTGAACTCGGCGTCCTTGGCGCTGCGAGCGTCATGTTTGGCCTTGAGGTCGGCCAGGAACGGCTTGAATGGGTCGACTGCGGGCTTGACCACCGGGCGGATGGTGTCCCACGGCATCGCTTCCGGCAGGGCGCTCTCGCCGATTTCCTTGGTGTCGATGATCGATGGGTAGTCGATGTCCGGGAGCACGCCCTGATGCTGGGTGCTCTGCCCGGAAACGCGGTAGAACTTGGCCAGGGTCAGCTTCAGCTCGCCATGGTTGAGAGGCTGGATGGTCTGCACGGTGCCTTTGCCGAAGGTCTGGCCACCGATGATCAGCGCACGGTGGTAGTCCTGCATGGCGCCGGCGAAGATCTCCGAGGCCGAGGCTGACAGGCGGTTGACCAGCAGCGCCATCGGGCCTTTGTAGAAGGCGCCCGGGTTTTCATCCTCGAGCACATCGACGCGGCCGTCGCTGTTGCGGACCAGCACGGTCGGGCCTTTCTCGATGAACAGGCTGGTCAGCTCGGTGGCTTCCTGCAGGGAGCCGCCGCCGTTGTTGCGCAGGTCGATCACCACGCCGTCGACTTTCTCCTTCTGCAGCTCGGTGAGCAGTTTCTTCACGTCGCGCGTGGTGCTCTTGTACTCCGGGTCACCGGCGCGGTAAGCCTTGAAGTCCAGGTAGAAGGCCGGGATCTCGATGATGCCGAGCTTGTACTCACGCCCGTCCTGCTTGAGCTTGAGCACCGACTTCTTCGCTGCCTGTTCTTCGAGCTTTACCGATTCGCGGGTGATCGAGACGATCTTGCTGGTCTGGTCGCTTGGCGCATTGCTGGCCGGGATGACTTCCAGGCGCACCACCGAGCCTTTCGGGCCACGGATCAGCTTGACCACTTCGTCCAGGCGCCAGCCGACCACGTCGACCATCTCCTTGTTGCCCTGGGCGACGCCGATGATCTTGTCGGCCGGTGCCACCTGCTTGGTCTTGGCGGCCGGGCCTGCCGGCACCAGGCGTACGATCTTGACCTGGTCGTTGTCGCTCTGCAGCACCGCGCCGATACCTTCGAGCGACAGGCTCATGTTGATGTCGAAGTTCTCGGCGTTGTCTGGCGACAGGTAGTTGGTGTGCGGGTCGTAGGACTGGGCAAAGGTATTGATGTAGGCCTGGAAAATGTCTTCGGCCCGGGTCTGGTCAAGGCGCGCCAGCTGGTTCTTGTAGCGCTTGGTCAGGGTTTCCTGGATCTGCTTCGGCTCTTTGCCGGCGATCTTCTGGCGTAGCACCTCGTCCTTGACGCGTTTGCGCCACAGCTCGTCGAGCGCGGCCTGGTCCTTCTCCCACGGGGCATCCTTGCGGTCGATCAGCAAGGTTTCGCGGGTGGTGAAGTCGATCTTGTCGACGCCCTTGGCCAGCTCGGCCAGGGCGAAGTCCAGGCGCTGCTTGACGCGGTCGAGGTAGCGCTTGTAGATGGTGAAGCCGGGGTCGAGGTTGCCGCTCTTGAGGAAGTCGTCGAACTGCGTCTTCCACTTGTCGAATTCAGCGATGTCGGCTGCGGTGAAGTAGCTGCGGGCCGGGTCGAGCAGCTTGATATAGCTGTCGTAGATGATCACCGAGCGGGCGTCATCGAGCGGCGGCTTGCTGTAGTGGTGACGCTTGAGCAGCTCCACCACATTGAGGCTGGCGACGATTTCGTCGCGGTCCGGCTGCAGGCTGTCCCACTTGTTGGCGGCCGCCGCATTGCCGCCGAGCGTGAGGCTGCCCAGGCCAACCATCAGGGCCAGGGCGGTGCTGGGAAGGAAATGCTTCATGCTGATTCGACGTGGAGGCAATTGATCACGCATAGTAGGCCGTCTTATCCGTTCGCCGGTTCCATCAGAGCCGGGCAAATACTGCAAAAAAGCCTGAGGAGCGGGCTCCTCAGGCTCAGTCTGTGAATCAACTATGGAGGCACTGTGAAGGCATTGCAAGGCGTTGACGGACATGTGGCCTGGGTCGAGGCCGAACGCCCGGCCTGTGACGCGGGCCAAGTGCGCATTCGCGTGGCTGCAGCGGGGCTGAACCGCGCCGATCTGTTGCAGATGAAAGGGCTGTATCCACCGCCGCCAGGCGCGAGCCCATACATGGGCCTGGAGTGCGCCGGGGTGATCGAGGAGGTCGGTGCCGGCGCTGACTGGCGGGTGGGCGACCGCGTCTGCGCGCTGCTGGCCAGCGGTGCCATGGCGCAAGAAGTGGTGGTCGATGCGCGCCATGTGTTGCCGGTGCCAGAGGGCCTGAGCCTGCATGAAGCGGCGGCACTGCCGGAGGTGTATGCCACGGCGTGGCTGAACATCTTCCAGCTGGGCAAGGTGAAGGCCGGTGAGAAGGTGCTGGTGCATGCAGGCGCCAGCGGTGTGGGCTCGGCGGCGATTCAGCTGTGCAAGGCCTTTGGCAGCCCGATCTGGGTCAGTGTCGGTTCCCAGGACCGCCTGGACTACTGTGAGGCGCTGGGCGCAGCGGGTGGCGTGGTGCGCAACCAGAACCTCGACGCGCTGGAAGGCATTGGGCCGTTCGACGTGATTCTGGACCCGGTGGGTGCCAGCTACGGTGAGCTGAACCTCAAGCTGCTGGCGCGTGACGGGCGTTGGGTGATCATTGGCCTGATGGGCGGGCGCACGTTCGAGCTGGACCTGGCACAGGTGCTGGGCAAACGCCTGGAGATCACCGGCTCGACCCTGCGCAACCGCGATGATGGCTTCAAGGCCGAGCTGCTGCGTGAATTGCAGCAGCAGGTGTGGCCGCTGTTTGCCGAAGGGCGACTGTCGCCGCAACTGGTCGATACCTACCCGGTGGAGTTTGCCCAGGCGGCTTATGCCGAGCTTGAGAGCAACCAGGTGTCCGGCAAGCTGGTGATGGTCATCGACCCGAGCCTGGCGTAAGCAGGCCAGGCCCTTTCGCGGGCACGCGCGCTCCCACAGTCATCACCACAAGTCCGAAAACTGTGGGTGCCTGTGGGAGCGGGCGTGCCCGCGAAGAGGTCCACCGTAATCTTCAGGACCAGCTCAGGATTGGCCAGCCATTCTTCTCGGCATGCTCGCGCAATACCGCATCCGGGTTCACCACATGCGGATGATCCACCTTCAACAACAGCGGCAGGTCATTGCGCGAATCGGAATAGAAACTCGCCCCTTCGAGGTTCTCCTGCTCCTGATCCAGCCATTCCAGCAACCGGGTGATCTTGCCCTCGCGGTAGGTCAACACCCCATGGGTGTTGCCGGTATACACCCCGTTGACTGCCTCCAGTTCAATCGCCAGGTACTCATCAACCCCCAGCCGCGCCGCAATCGGCCCCACCAGGTGCGTGCCTGAGGCAGAAATGATCAGGACCCGGTCGCCTCGCTGGCGGTGCTCGGCAATGCAGCGGCAGGCGTCGCCGTAGATGATCGGCTCGATCACCTCCTCGACCCACGGCTCCACCAAGTGCTCTACCTCTTCCAGCGTGCGCCCGGCAATCGGCTCCAGGCTGAAGGCCATGTAGTCTTCCATGCGCAGGTGGCCCTTGCCGTAGGCCTCCATCAGTTCATGGTCGCGGCGCAGGAACGCCTTGCTGTCGACCCAGCCCAGCCGGGCCATCTGTTCGCTCCACAGCGACGCACAGTCGCCGTGGATCAGGGTTTCGTCCAGATCGAAAATTGCCAGTGCCATCTTGCTGATTCTCCTTAAGCCACTTCGCGCAACGCCGTGGGGTCGATCGACAGGGAGACCCGCTGGCCGTCGGCATGCAGGTCCTGTGGCGAGCGGTTGAGCACGTCGACCACCAGTTCCACCTCACGCACGTATACCCGGTAGCGGATGACGTTGCCGAGCAGGCTGTGACTGCGCACCTCGGCGTCCAGTTCACCGTCCAGGCCCAGGGTTATCGATTCGGGCCGGATTGCCAGGCGACCGGCCACCGGCCGTTGCAGCAGGCGGCTGGCGCTGTCGGCGTCGAGCAGGTTGTAGTTGCCGATGAAACCGGCGGCGAACAGGTCCACCGGCGCGGTGTAGAGGGTTTCGGCATCGCCGCTCTGGACGATGCGCCCCTGGTTCATCAGGAAAATGCGGTCAGACATCGTCAGCGCCTCCTCCTGATCGTGGGTGACGAAGATGGTGGTCAGCCCCAGTTCGCGCTGGATCGTGCGGATCTGCTCACGCAGGTGTTTGCGAATGCGCGCATCCAGCGCCGACAACGGTTCGTCGAGCAGCAGCAGGCGCGGGCGAGTGACCAGCGAACGGGCCAGGGCCACACGCTGACACTGGCCACCGGACAGTTGATGCGGGTAACGCCCGGCGAAGCTGCCCAGCTCCACCAGCTCCAGTGCTTCGCGCACGCGCTGCTGGCTTTCATCGGCCTTGACCTTCTGCATGCGCAGGCCAAAGGCAACGTTCTGCTCCACGGTCATGTTGGGGAACAGCGCATAGCTCTGGAACACCATGCCGATGCCGCGCTTCTGCGGGCTTAGCGGCACGATGTCGTGGCCGTCGAGGAGGATCTTGCCGCCGTCTACCGGGGTCAGCCCGGCGATGCAACGCAACAGTGTGGATTTGCCGCAGCCGGAGGGGCCGAGCAGGGTGACGAACTCGCCGCGTTCGATCTGGCAGTCGATGTGCTCGAACACCGGGCTGCCGGCATAGCTTTTTTGCAGGTTTTGTACGCTGACGAAGCTCATGTCAGGTTTTGTCCTTGTTCAGGCGGTTGGCGACCCAGGTCAGCACCAGCACGAAGGCGAAATACGAAATCACCAGCGCGCTGTTGAAGTGGCCACTGCTGTTGCGCATGTTGTTCAGGTACACCTGCAAGGTCTCATAGCGAGTGCCGACCAGCAGGTTGGCGAACACGAATTCGCCGAACAGGAACGAGAACGACAGCAGCAGCGCCACCAGCAGGCCTTTGCGCAGGTTAGGCAGCACCACCAGCAGGGCGGCCTGCCAGGTGCTGGCGCCGAGCAGTTGGGCGGCGTCCATCAGGTCGCGCAGGTTGATTGCCTGCAGGTTGTTGGTAATTGCCCGGTACATGAACGGCAAGGCGATGGTGAAGTAGCAGCCGATCAGGATCCACGGCGTGCCGACCATCGCCAGTGGGCCGCTGCCGTAGAGCTGCAGCAGGCCCACCGAGGACACCACCGGCGGTACCGCAAAGGGCAGCAGGATAAGGATGTTCATCAGTGCATCGAGTTTCGGGAAGTGGTAGTGCACCACGAACAGCAGCGGCAGGATCAGCACCACCGACAGCAGCAACGCGCCCACGCACACCAGCAGCGACTGGCCGAACGCGGCCAGGAAGCGTGGCTCGCTCCACAGCGCGACATACCACTTGAAAGTCAGGCCGCTGGGCAGCAGGCTTGCCGACCAGCTGGTGGCCAACGAGTAGAGCAGGGTACCGGCCAGCGGTAGCAGCAGGATCAGGAACAGCAGGTACACCACCAGCCGATGGTAGAGCCCGGCGGAGGTTTTTTCAGCGCGCATGGTAGCTCCTCTTGAGCAGCCATTGATGAACCACCGTCACCAGCGTCATCAGCCCCACCAGCACCATCGCCAGGGCGCTGGCCAGGTTCGGGTCGAGGCTGATATCACCAGCCACCAGGCCGGCGATGCGGATCGGCAGTACGTTGAAGTTGCCGGTGGTCAGGGCGTACACGGTGGCGTAGGCGCCGAGGGCGTTGGCCAGCAGGATGACGAAGGTGCCGAGCAGCGCCGGGGTCAGTACCGGCAGGCCGATATGCCGCCAGAACTGCCAGTGGCTGGCACCGAGCAGCGCGGCCGACTCGCGCCAGTCTTCGCGCAGGGCGTCGAAGGCGGGGTAGAGCAGCAGTACGCCAAGCGGGATCTGGAAATAGGTGTAGACCAGGATCAGCCCGCTCTTGGAGTAGATGCTGAAGTCCTCCAGCAGGCCGATCTGTTTCAGCAGCAGGGTCAGCGCGCCGTTGAAGCCGAGCAGGATGATGAAGGCGAAGGCCAGCGGCACCCCGGCGAAGTTGCTGGTCATGTTGGCGAAGGCGCTGACGAAGTCGCGCAGCTTCGAGTCGACCTGGCGCAGCGAATAGGCGCCGAGGGTGGCGATGACGATACCGAACAGGCTCGACCAGAAGCTGATCTCCAGGCTGCGCTGCAGCGCTTGCAGGTAGAACTTCGAGGCGAACACCTTGCTGAAGTTGTCCATGCCCCAGCCTGCTTCCGATTGCAGGCTGTTGATCGCCACCCAGGCCAGCGGGGCGATCTGGAAGATCACGAAGAACACCGCGAACGGCAGCAGGCAGAGCAGGGCCAGGTAGCGGCCACGGTTCACTTGAGCAACTCCCGGCAAACCGACTTGTCGTGCGCCGCCCCGAGCAGCTCGCAGATGGTCCCGCACAGTTCGGTCTGCAGCGGTTTGGCAGCCGGGTCGAGGCTGAAGGCGTCGCCGAACACGAACAGCGGCACTTCACGCTCTTCGGCCAGCAAGCCGTTGTGCGAGCGGTCGTTGTTCATGCCATGGTCGGCGGTTACCAGCACCTGGTAGCCCTCTTCCAGCCAGAGCGGCAGGTAGTCGGACAACAGGATATCGGCGCTGCGCGCGGCATTACGGTACTGGCTGCTGTCCAGGCCATGGCGGTGGCCGACGTCGTCGATGCTCATCGGATGCACCAGCAGGAAATTCGGCGCATGGCGGCGGCGCAGGTATTCGCCGTCGGCCAGCAAGTGTGAGTCGGGATAGCGGTCGTCCCAGTAGAACAGGCCGTGCTGGATCGGCAGCTTCGGCGCGTGGGTGTGGCGGTCGCGCTGGGGGTCGAAGGGCGAGCGGTTGTACAGCTCGCTCATCCAGTGATAGGCCGCCGCGGCAGTCCCCAGGTTGGCTTCGCGGGCGTAGTGGAACACGCTGCGCTGGTTGGACAGGCGGTTGACGTTGTTGTGCACGATGCCGCTGTCGATCGGTGCGACACCGGTGAGGATGCACTCGTACAGCGGCCGTGACAGCGACGGCAATTCGCATTCCATACGGTACAGCGCGGCGCGGTCGGCCTCGACGTAGGCGTGCAGGTGGCCCATGGCATGGTGCGCGACCTGGTAGTTGAGGCCGTCGAGCAGGACCAGGATGACGTTGTGTTGCATGGTGGCTCCAGTCAAATCCGCGTTGGCTTCTTCGCGGGCATGCCCGCTCCCACAGGTACAGCACAGCTTTCAAAGCATGTGCAATCCCTGTGGGAGCGGGCGTGCCCGCGAAAGGGCCAGATCAGGTACTACAAAAGCTAGCCCTTTATTCCATCTCGATGATCACTTGCTCCTGCCACATCTGCGGCAGCTTCTTCGAAGTCGCTTCCCACACCTCGGCATTCTTGATCGGCTGCGCGGCCTTGTATTGCTCGTTGGGCAGCAGCTTGGCCTGCACATCCTCCGGCAGTTTCAGGTGCTCGGCACGGATCGGCCGCGCATGGCCCTTGGCCAGGTTGATCTGCCCGGCGTCGCTGAAGATGTACTCACGTGCAAGCTTGGCCGCGTTCGGGTGCTTGGCGTACTTGTTGATGATGGTGGTGTAGCCCGAGATCACCGTACCGTCCGATGGGATCAGCACTTCGAAACGCTTGGGGTCGATCTGCTCGCGGTAGCTCAGGCCGTTGAAATCCCAGACCACGCCGACCTCGACCTCGCCCTTCTCGATGGTCTGGATGGTCGGGTTGGCCAGCGACAGGCGCTTCTGCTGGGCCAGCTTGGTAAACAACTGCAGGCCCGGGGCCAGGTTGCCTTCATCGCCCTTGTAGGCGATGGCCGCAGCCAGCACGCCATTGGCAGCCTGGGCGGCGGTGCTGACGTCACCGATGGCGACCTTGTACTTGCCTTTTTCAAGGTCGTGCCAAGTGGTCGGGCGATCGCCTTCCTTGACCAGGTCCTTGTTGATGATGAAGGCGATGGTGCCGGTATAGGCCAGCGCCCAATGGCCGTCCTTGTCCTTGGCCCACTCCGGCACCTGGTCCCAGGTACTTGGCTTGTAGGGTTGGGTCACGCCCTTGCTGGCGGCGATCGGGCCGAAGGCGGCACCGACGTCGCCGATGTCGGCGCTGGCGTTGTCCTTCTCGGCTTCGAACTTGGCGATTTCCTGGGCCGAACTCATGTCCGTGTCGCTGTGCTTCAGGCCGTATTTGCTGGCCAGGTCTTCCCAGGTGCCCTTCCAGTTGGCCCAGGCATCCGGCATGCCCACGCTGTTGACGTTGCCTTCCTTGCGGGCGGCGTCTTCCAGGGCTTTGAGGTCGGGGCCTGCGGCCATCGCCGAGGTGCACAGGGTAATGGCCGAACCGAGCAGTGACGCCATGAACAACTTTTTCATCCGAAGCTCCTTGGGTGGGTGCCTTTAGCGATCGTTGTTATGAGTGAAGCGGTTTTTGCTGACCGTTGGTCTAGGTCAGCAAAGCTTGAGCCAAGGTAGGCCGCTTGCATGACAGTTTGATGTAGGGCAAAGCCTGCACAAGGCCTTGACGCTACAGCGTAGACCACCCGATGGCCCCGGATATGCTGGCCTGGCGCGTTTCTGGCAGTACCCGGCCGAGGCCTTTGTCACAGGATGTTCATCAGCCCTGCCTAGGCTTGCACTATTCTCCAGAGGCCTCGTTATGGGGCTGGACTAGTCCAGATAGGTAACCTTTTGATGCAGTCGACGCCCCCGCGCGCGGTAACAGCCATCTGCCATGCCCTGCAGGAGCAGATCGAGCACGGCCTGCTGGCACCGGGCGGCAAGCTGCCGGCCGAACGCAAGCTCAGCGAGGTGTTCGCCACCACGCGCATCACCCTGCGCGAGGCGCTGGTGCAGCTGGAAGCCCAGGGCCTGATCTACCGCGAAGAACGGCGCGGCTGGTTCGTCGCACCGCAACGTCTGACCTACGACCTGATCGAGCGTAGCCACTTTCATGCGATGGTGCGGGACCAGGGGCGGGAGGCCAGCACCGAGCTGCTCTCGGCGCGTCTGCAGCCGGCTTCGGCGGCAATCTGCGCGCGCCTGCAACTGCCGGCGCTGTCCAGCGTGGTGCGAATATGCCGGTTACGGCGCATCGATGGGCGGGCGGTGCTGTACGCCGAGCATTACCTGAACCCGAGGTATTTTCCCGGGATCCTCGAGCAGGACCTGGCGCAGTCGCTGACCGAGATCTACGGGCGGGTGTACGGCATCCGCTACGGGCAGGTGTGCTTCGAGATCCTGCCGACCGCCTTGCCGGTGGAAGCGGCTGCTGCCCTCAAGGTCTCTACGGGAAGCCCCGGGTTGCATATCACCCGGGTCAACAGCGACCAGCATGGGCGCCTGATCGACTGTGACCTTGAATACTGGCGGCACGATGCCATTCGCATCCGCGCGCAGGCGGGCTGAGGTGTTGGATTCTTCGCGGGCTTGCCCGCTCCCACAGGTAACGCGCAGGTTTCAATACCAGTGAGCACCCTGTGGGAGCGGGCGAGCCCGCGAAAGGGCCTTAGCTGGAAGAACCGGATTCCGCCATTTGGCCACCTCCGGCAGTCACCACCTGCACCGACAGCCGCGGCGTGGCCAGGTCCAGCCCGGCTTCATCGAGCTGGCGCTTGAGCGCCAGGTTGAACGCCCGCGACACTTCCCACTGCTTGATCGGCGCGGTCTTGAAGCGTGCCCGCAGGATCGCCGAGCCTGACTCGAAACTCTCCACCCCCTGCAGCTCCAGCGGCGACCAGATATTGCGGCGCATCAGCGGGTCGTTACGCAGTTTCTGCCCCACTTCGCGGATCAGCGTGATGGCCTGGTCGATGTTCATGCTGTGCGGGATGGCGACGCGGAAGATCGCGTAGCCGAACTCACGGGAGTAGTTCTTGATGCTCTTGATCTCGCTGAACGGGATGGTGTGCACGATGCCGTCGATATCGCGCAGGCGTACGGTACGGATGGTCAGGCCCTCGACCGTGCCCAGGTGGCCGCCGACATCGACATAATCGTCGATCGCCAGCGAGTCTTCGATGATGATGAACAGGCCGGTGATCAGGTCGGCTACCAGCGACTGCGCGCCAAAACCGATGGCCAGGCCGATCACGCCGGCACCAGCCAGCAGCGGCGTGACGTTCATGCCCATGTTGGCCAGGGCGACGATCACCGCAATGATGAAGATCACCACGAACATCACGTTGCGGATCAGCGGCATCATGGTCTGCGCACGGGCGTTGGCCAGGCCCCGGCGCGAGCGGACCAGGGCATGGTGTACGGCGGTGTCGGCAAGGATCCATACCAGCCAGGCGACAATCAGCGTGCCGGCCAGGCCCAGCAGGCGCAGGCTCACTTCATGGCCTTCGCCCTCGGCGAAGCCGATCATCGACAGGCCCCATACGCGCAAGCCCAGTTCGATGAATACCAGCCAGATGAACAGGTGCACCAGCAGGTAGGCAAAATTGCGCAGGCGCTCGGCGTACACCGCCTGGCGCTTGTTGGCGCGTTTGGGGTTGGCGGCGTGGCGGCGGACCAGCCCGTTGAGCACCATGCATACCACCACCAGCACGGTGCACATCAATGACTGGCGCAGGGCAGTGCTGGTGTCACCGGCGGAAATGAAGGTGGCGAACAGCGAAATGGCCACCAGGATCAGTGCCGGCACGAACCAGAAGCTGCCGAGGATCTCGATGGTGTCGCTCAGGGTGCGTCGGGTCAGGCGCCGGGCCAGGGGCTGGTTGCGGATCAGGTGGGCGATCGGCCGGCGGAAGCGCAGGATGAACAGGCCCGACGACAGCGCCGCGATGACATTGGCCAGGGTCGCCAGGGCGTGGGCCAGGTGGGTACCGAGTGCGACCTGCATGCGCGGGTCGCTCATGGCCTCGCCAAAGGCGGCGAAGCTGCCGATCAGCCACAGCGGGCGGAAGGCCTGGTGGCGCAGGATGTGCAGGGCGCGGTGGCGATGGGGGCCGTCGAGCAGCGAGAAGGCAATCACGCAGATGGCCGAGAAACAGGTACCGACCACCAGTGCATAGGCCAGCACCATCGCCAGCGATTTGCCCAGCGACGGGGGCAGGGCAAAGCTCAGGTACACAGTGAAGATCAGCGCCACCATCCACGGCCCCAACTTGCGCAGGGCGAAGCGCACCAGGTCCCAGGTACGGGGGTGTTGCGGCAGCTCCTCGGTCAGGCCGAAACGCACCCGCACGCGGTGGCCAATCCAGTTGAAGGCATAGGCCAGCAAGCTCCACACCGCGATCACCGCGGCAAAGCCGAACAGGATGGCCGGCCACTGATGCACCGGTACGATCAGTTCGGCCAGTTCGGCCTGGGCCTGTTCGATTTCCTGCGACCAGCGGTAGAACGGGCTGGAGTCACCGCTGAACTGCTTCTCGAAGTCGTGCAGGGCGCCGCCGATCAGGCCCAGGACGCCCTGTTCGACGGTAGGTTGCGATTGCCTGGTGGCGTCGCGCAGCTTCTTCAGGTCGGCCAGCAGCTTGGTGCGTTGCTGGTCGTTTTCGAGGTTCTTGATCACCTCGTCCAGTGAATTGGCCAGCGGCTCGGTGGCCTCCGGCTGAGCGGGGGCGCTGGAGCCCAGCAAGCTGGGCAGGCCGGCCGCGTGGGCCGGGGACAGGAAGATGAATAGCAGCAGGGCTAGGCAACGAAGGAAGGCTGGCACCGGGAAATCTACCTCAGGTCAAACGATTGACCGAGTGTAGAGGTTTATGTGGGCAGTTTCTCCAGGATCGTCCAGCAGGTGAGGCCAAAGATGCCCAAGGTGCCGATCCACATCATCAGCACGCCGATATTGCGCTCGCGCATGCTGAAACCGATGGTCAGCAGCATCAGGAACAGGAATACCGGCACGAACAGTGAGAGAAAGGGGGACATGTGCAGCGGTCCTTCTGCTTAAGGGGCCATACAACAAGCATAGCGGGTTGGACAGAAGGGGGATTGATCCTGGGCATCTGTTTGCAGGCCCGGCCTCTTCGCGGGCACGCCCGCTCCCACAGGTATCGCACAGGATTTGAATCTTGTGGAGGACTTGTGGGAGCGGGCTTGCCCGCGAAGAGGCCGGACCTGCCTACATCAATCTCAGGGCAGCTCGCGGCTACGGTAGAAGGCCGAAAGCACTTTCACCAGGTGCGCCAGGTCATGGCTGCCACACAGCTCGCGGATCGAGTGCATGGCAAAGGTCGGCAAACCGATATCTACCGTGCGCACCCCCAGATGGCTGGCGGCGATCGGCCCGATGGTCGAACCACAGCCCATGTCGCTGCGCACCACGAAGCTCTGCACCGGCACTTCCTCGGCCATGCACAGGTGCCGGAAGAACCCGGCGGTTTCGCTGTTGGTGGCGTAGCGCTGGTTGTTGTTGACCTTGATCACCGGCCCGGCGTTGAGCTTGGGCCCGTGGTTGCCGTCGTGCTTGTCGGCATAGTTGGGGTGCACGCCGTGGGCGTTGTCGGCCGAGACCATCAGCGAGCGCTGGATGGTGCGCACATAGGCATCGCCATCCGGCAGCAGGCGCTGCAGGGTCTGTTCGAGCATCGGGCCATCGGCGCCACAGGCCGAGCAGCTGCCGACTTCTTCATGGTCGTTGCACACCAGCACGCAGGTTTCATCGCTGTCTGCGCCGAGCAGCGCCTGCAGGCCGGCATAGCACGACAGCAGGTTGTCCAGGCGGGCGCCAGCGATGAAGTCGGCATTGAGGCCGATCAGCGCGGCGTCCTGAGTGTCGTAGAAGCTCAGTTCGTAATCCAGCACCACGTCGGCGTTGAGGTCGTGCTCGCGGGCCAGCTGTTCGGTGAGCACGGCGCGGAAGTCGATGCGCTCGTCACCGGCCACCTGGGCGAGAATCGGCGGCAGTTCATTCTGCGGATTGATCTGCCAGCCTTCGTTGGCGGTGCGGTTCAGGTGGATCGCCAGGTTGGGGATGATCGCGATCGGCAGCTTGAAGTCGATCAGCTGGCTTTCTACCTTGCCGTCACGGCGGAAGGTGACGCGCCCGGCCAGCGACAGGTCGCGGTCGAACCACGGCGCCAGCAACGCGCCGCCGTACACTTCCACGCCCAGTTGCAGGAAGCCCTGGCGCTGCAACTCAGGCTGCGGCTTGACCCGCAGGCAAGGGCTGTCGGTGTGCGCGCCGACCATGCGGATGCCGTTGTGCAGCGGCGACTGCTTGCCCAGCTTGATCGCGATGATCGAGGAGTCATTGCGGGTAAGGAAGTAACGGCCACCGGGCACCGTAGCCCAGCTGTCACGCTCGTCCAGGCGCTGGTAGCCGGCCGCCTCCAGGCGCTGGGCCAGGCTGGCGGTGGCATGGAAGGGCGTCGGGGAGGCCTTGAGGAATTCGATCAGGCCGGTATTCAGTGCTTCGCGCATAACTCACTCCAGACAGCAGTGGCGCGAGTTTAGCCTATTGAGTCGACAATTTGTGTCTGCCTCTTCGCGGCTAAAGCCGCTCCCAAGGGATATCACAGGCCTTGCGGCTGGCACCGTCCCTGTGGGAGCGGCTTTAGCCGCGAAGAGGCCGGTACAGGCCCTGCAGCATCAGAAGGGGGCAGGGCACTCGAACTTCAAGCGCTCGCCGCTGACCGGGTGGGTGATGCTCAACATCGAGGCATGCAGGCACAGCCGTTCATGGGCCGCCAGCGCCTCGGGGTTGGCATACAGGCGGTCGCCCAGCAACGGGTGGCCGATCGACAGCATGTGCACGCGCAACTGGTGCGAGCGCCCGGTGATCGGGGTCAGCTCGACCCGGCAGTGATCCCCGCATCGCTCGACGATGCGCCAGAACGTCAGTGCATGCTTGCCCTGTTCATGGTCCACCACATGCCGTGGCTTGGTTGGCGGGTCGTAGCGCAGGGGCAGGTCGATGCTGCCGCTGTCCAGCGCCGGCTGGCCCCAGCACAACGCGGTGTAGGCCTTTTCGGTTTCGCGATCATGGAACTGGCGCGACAACTCGCGGTGGCTGTCGGCATCGCGGGCCAGCAGGATGATGCCAGAGGTTTCCCAATCCAGGCGGTGCACGATCAGCGCGTCCGGGTAGCCGTTTTCCTGCAGGCGGGTGATCAGGCAGTCCTTGTTGTCCTCGGCACGGCCGGGCACCGACAGCAGCAGGGTCGGTTTGTTGATCACCAGAATGGCGGCGTCTTCATGGAGGATCTGGATGTTCGACAGCGGCATTGCGGGTTCTCTGTGAAAATGACAAAAACCACTGGGGCTGCAATGCAGCCCCAGTGGTTTTCGCCTGTGCCTGAAACGCCTGAATCAGCGATCAGGCAAGGTGATGTTCAGTTCCAGAATCGAGCAGCTGCCCTGGTTTTCCAGCTCGATGTGCACATCATCGTTGCCGATGTTCACATACTTGCGGATCACTTCCAGCAGTTCTTTCTGCAGCGCCGGCAGGTAGTCCGGTTCGCTGCGCTGGCCGCGCTCATGCGCCACGATGATCTGTAGACGCTCTTTCGCTACCGACGCGCTGGTCTGTTTCTGTCTGCCACGAAAGAAGTCAAAAAGGTTCATGGTTTACTTGCCTCCAAACAGGCGCGCGAAGAATCCTTGCTTCGGCACTTCGACGAAACGCAGGGGTTTCTCTTTGCCCAGGAGGCGGTCGACGGTGTCGCTGTACGCCTGGCCGGCATCGCTCTGGTCGTCGAGGATGACCGGGATACCCTGGTTGGAGGCCTTGAGCACGGCCTGCGACTCGGGGATCACACCCTTGAGCTTGATCGCCAGGATCTCTTCGACGTCGGCGATGCTGAGCATTTCGCCCTTTTCCACGCGCTCGGGGTGGTAACGGGTGATCAGCAGGTGTTCCTTGATCGGCTCTTCGCCGTTCTCGGAGCGGCGCGACTTGCTCGACAGGATGCCCAGCATGCGGTCCGAGTCACGCACCGAGGACACTTCAGGGTTGGTCACGACAATGGCTTCGTCGGCGAAGTACATCGCCAGGTGCGCGCCTTTCTCGATACCGGCCGGGGAATCGCAGATGACGTAATCGAACTGTTCTTTCAGCTCCATCAGCACCTTTTCCACGCCTTCCTGGGTCAGCGCGTCCTTGTCGCGGGTCTGGCTGGCGGCCAGCACGAACAGGTTCTCCAGGCGCTTGTCCTTGATCAGGGCCTGCTGCAGGTTGGCTTCGCCGTTGACCACGTTGACGAAGTCGTACACCACACGGCGCTCGCAGCCCATGATCAGGTCGAGGTTACGCAGGCCCACGTCGAAGTCGACGATGACAGTCTTGTGGCCGCGCAGTGCGAGGCCGGTGCCGATGGCGGCGCTGGTGGTGGTCTTGCCCACACCCCCCTTGCCGGAAGTAACGACGAGAATCTTGGCCAAGGTGTTTCACCCCTAAATAAGTCGGGACAGGTGTCCCAGCAATATGCAAATAAACGGCAACAGATGAAAAAGTTGCTCTAAAAATGACGGCAAGTATCCGTTAAAGACGGGTGATGTTCAACACGTCACCGGACAGGCTGACTTGCACGCCAGCGCCCCACAGCGGGTCGCGGCGCAGGTCTTCGCACACTTTGTACTGGCCGGCGATCGAGACCATTTCAGCGGTCATCTGCTGGCAGAAGATACGCGCCTTGGTATTGCCTTTGATCCCTGCCAGGGCGCGGCCGCGCATGGCGCCGTACACATGGATGTTGCCATCGGCGAGAAGTTCCGCACCCGGGCTGACCGAGGCGGTGACCACCAGGTCGCCACCCTGGGCATAGATCTGCTGGCCGCCGCGCACGGGGGCGGTGATGATGCGGGTCGGGCGCACCTCTGGCACAGGCGCAGGCTCTGCTGCCGGGGCAGGTGCAGGCTCGGCCTTTTTTACCTCGGGTTCGGGCTCCAGCGGCCGCTCACGGGCGCCGGACGGCGGCAGTACCGGCAGGTCGATGGCGATCGCCGCCGCGATGTCCTCGATGCGGTTGGCGCGGATCGCCAGGGTACGCAGGCCATGATGGCGGCAGATACGCATCAGCCCGGGCAGGTCGATTGCCCCTTCGTTGGCGGGCAGCTTGTCCAGCGCCAGCACCAGCGGCGTGTTGCTGAAGAAATTCGGCGCCTGGGCCACTTTCGCCGCCAGCTGGCGGTCGAGGGCTTCCAGGTCGTTACGCCCCAGTTCCAGCACAGTGATGGCGAGCATGCTGCCCTTGAGCTGGAACACGGAGGCGGTGTCGGGTGTGGGGTTTGGGCTCATGGTCTGCATAGACGGCTTGTTGCGAAAAAAGTGCCCTGACTTATAACGATAAGACCGGTTGGCCGCAACCGGTGCCGATCCGATGTAGAATGCTCGGCCTTTGTCTTGCCGGAAGCTTCAATGGAACGCCCGCGTTTTCGACCCTATTTCCTCCACCCGCGATTCTGGGGCCTGTGGCTGGGCCTGGGCCTGCTGTGGCTGGTGGTGCAGTTGCCCTACCGTGCCCTGCTATGGCTCGGCGCTGCCCTGGGCGCGCTGATGTATCGCGTGGCCGGTGAGCGCCGGCGCATTGCCGCGCGCAACCTCGAGCTGTGCTTCCCGGAGCTGTCCGACGACGAACGGCGGCGCCTGCTCAAGGCCAACTTTGCCTCGACCGGTATCGCCTTCTTCGAAATGGCCATGAGCTGGTGGTGGCCCAAGGCTCGCCTGGCGCGCCTGGCCCACATCGAAGGCCTCGAGCACCTGCAGGCTGCGCAGCAGGCCGGGCAGGGCGCGATTCTGATGGCGGTGCACTTCACCACCCTGGAGATCGGCGCCGCGTTGCTTGGCCAGGCGCATACCATCGACGGCATGTACCGCGAGCACGGCAACCCGCTGTTCGACTTCATCCAGCGCAGTGGCCGTGAGCGGCACAACCTCGATTCGCTGGCCGTGGAGCGTGATGACGTGCGGGGCATGCTCAAGCTGCTGCGCTCGGGCCGGGCGATCTGGTATGCACCGGACCAGGACTACGGCGCCAAGCAGAGCATCTTCGTGCCGTTGTTCGGTATTCCGGCAGCCACGGTCACCGCGACCACCAAGTTCGCCCGCTTGGGCAAGGCGCAGGTGATTCCCTTCACCCAGAAGCGCCTGGAGGACGGCAGCGGCTATCGTCTGGTGATCCACCCGCCGCTGGAGAACTTCCCCGGTGAAAGCGAAGAAGCGGATTGCCTGCGTATCAACCAGTGGGTCGAGGGTGTGCTGCGCGAGTGCCCGGAGCAGTACCTGTGGGCGCACCGGCGCTTCAAGTCGCGGCCTGAGGGCGCGCCACGGCTGTACGACAAGAAAAAACGCTAGACCGTTTGTTGCCTGTGCCGGCCTCTTCGCGGGCACGCCCGCTCCTACAGGGATTGCATAACCCGTGGTAGCGGGCGTGCCCGCGAAGAGGACAGTCCTGAAAGCACATCAACCCCAGGAAGGAATCCATGGCACCACCCCCGGTAACTGGTCTGATCCTCTCTGGCGGCGGTGCCCGCGCCGCCTATCAGGTCGGCGTCCTTGCCGGCATCGCCGAACTGCTGCCGCCCGGCGCACATAACCCGTTCCCGGTCATCGTCGGCACCTCGGCCGGTGCCATCAACGCCGTTACCCTGGCCACTGGCGCCACCCGCTTCAACGATGCGGTGCAGCGCCTCACCACGTTCTGGCAGAACTTCCGCAGCCGCCTGGTGATCCGCAGCGATTGGCCCGGCGTCGTGCGCCAGGCCAGCCGCTTCGTTGGCCATAGCCTGCTGGGCCTGGGCGGCCAGGTGCCGGTGGCCTTGCTCGACAGCAGCCCGCTGCGGGGCCTGTTGCAGTCGCACCTGGACCTGGATGGCATCGGCCATTCCATCGCCGCCGAACAGCTACGGGCAGTCGCCGTGACCGCCTTTGGCTACGAAAGCGGCCAAGCGGTGACCTTCTACCAGGGGCGCGGCACCATCGATGCCTGGCTGCGCCACCGCCGTATCGGCGTGCCCACACCGTTGACCATCGATCACTTGCTGGCCAGCGCGGCGATCCCGCTGCTGTTCGCCCCGGTGCGCCTGGGTGACGAGTACTACGGTGACGGCGCGGTGCGCCAGTCGGCACCGATCAGTCCAGCCCTGCACCTGGGCGCCAGCCGGGTGCTGGTGGTCGGGGTCAGCGGCAACCCGCAGCGCCCGGCTGCGCCGTTGCCGACCCAGCGCGTGTTCAGCGGCCAGCAGCCGAGCCTGGCGCAGATTGGCGCGCACATGCTCAACAGCACGTTCATCGACAGCCTGGAAGACGATATCGAGCTGCTGCAGCGGCTCAACCACCTCAGCCGGCTGCTGCCGGCGCACCTGGATGCACGGCGCCTGGGGCTGGCGCCGATCGAGGTGCTGGTGGTAGCGCCCAGCCAACCGCTGGACGAGATTGCGGCGCGGCACCGGCGCGAGTTGCCGGCGGCGTTGCGCCTGTTCCTGCGCGGCCCGGGGGCGACCCGGACAAGCGGAGCAGGGGTGCTGAGCTATCTGCTGTTCGAGGCCAGTTATTGCAGCGAACTGATCGAACTGGGGCGGCGCGATGCCCTGGCGAAGAAGCGCGAGCTGTGCCAGTTCCTGGGGATTTGATGTTGCCTGTACCGGCCTCTTCGCGGCTAAAGCCGCTCCCACAGCGATCACCTCAGGCCTGAGACCTGCACAGTACCTGTGGGAGCGGCTTTAGCCGCAAAGAGGCCGGGCCTGCCTACTCGGCGATCTGCAGCTTGCGCGCCTGGGTGTACACATAACGCACCTTCTCATACTCGAACGGCGAGTTGAGCTGCCCATAGCGGAATTTGGTGGTGTAGCGCTTGTCCACCACGCGCAAGGCGAAGATCTCCGGGTGATGCTCGCTGGCTTCGGCCACGTTCAGGTAATTGACCGCCTGCTCGCCGGCATAGTCCACCACCAGTCCGGTCGTGTCGCGCAGGTTCGACGGGCCAAGTACCGGCAGCATCAGGTACGGCCCCTCCGGCACGCCATAGAAGCCCAGGGTCTGGCCAAAGTCCTCGCTCTGGCGCGGCAGGCCCATGCTGGTGGCCGGGTCCCACAAGCCGCCCACGCCGATGATGGTGTTGAACATCAGCCGCGCGGTGATTTCCGCCGAGCGCTTGGCCTTGAGCTGCAGCACGCTGTTGAACAGGTTCGGCACGTCACCCAGGTTGTTGAAGAAGTTGCTCACCCCGGTGCGCACGAAGTTGGGCGTGACGTACTGGTAACCGCTGACCAGCGGCAGCAGCACCCATTGGTCAAGGCGGTAGTTGAAGTGGTAGATGCGCCGGTTCACCGACTCCAGCGGGTCGTACACGTTCAGCGCTTCCAGGGTCGAGCGTTCGAATTCGCGCTGGTCCAGCCCTGGGTTGAATTTCAATTCGCGCAGCGGGTCGATGAAGCCGTCGGCCTCTGGTGTCAGCGGCGCCTGGGTGACTTGCGGGTCGGCTTCGACCACGCTGGCCCGTGGTGCGGTTTCGGCTGCCAGGGCATTGCCGGCGGCGACGAGCAGCGCGGTGGCGAGGAGGAATTGGTTAGCCACGGAAGAACTCCAGCATGGCGTCGCTGTTGACGCGGTAATTGAGGTTGCCGCAATGGCCGCCATGGGGGTAAAGGGTCAGGCGATCGCCGAACACCTTGCGCAGGAAGCCGATATCACCGGGGCCGAGGATGACGTCGTCGGCGTTGTGCATCACGGCGATCTTGTCGCTGTTGCGCAGGTAGTCTTCCAGCGCATACAGGCTGACCTGGTTGACCAGTTGCAGGATGCTGTTGCCATCGGTACGCGCGCGCCACATCGGGATCACCTGTTCGGTCATGTAGCAGTCGAAGTCGCATTGCAGCGCCCGTTTGAAGAACGGCGTCAGGCTGCTGCCCTCGGTGATCGGGAACTTCGGCGGAATGATCAGGCCGCGGCGGTTGATCAGGTCGGAAGTGAAGGCGATGTCGGCCGCCGAGAAGCGGAACGAGGTGCCGATGAGCATGGCCATCTGTTCATTGGACAGGTGCTGTTTCGACTGCTGGAAGTCGTACAGCAGGGCGTCGTTGAGGTCGATGTAGCCCTTGTCCTGGAAGTAGCGGGTGAGCTTCGCCAGCATCAGTTCGTAGAAGGTGGTGCTGCGGTCGATGCCCTTGACCTGAGTCTGCACCAGTTTGTCCAGGTTGTTGATCGAGGTGTACAGGTTGACCGGCGGGTTGAGCAGCAGCACGCGCTTGAAGTTGAAACTGCGGCGGGTTTCGTCGAGGTGGCTGACGAAGGCAGCGTCCAGCGCGCCCAGGCTGTAGCCGCTCAGGTAGTACTCGCTGACCGGCAGGCGCGGGTGTTGGGCACGCACGGCCTGCATCACCCGGTACAAGTCCTCGGCGTCCTCCTGGCTGACCCCGGGGGTGGCGAAGCGCGAGGCGGCGCTCATGAAGTCGTAGCTGGTCGGCGACGACAGTTGCACCACGTGGTAGCCGGCCTGGTAGAACAACTTCTTGAGGTACTCGTTGATGCTGCTGGAGTAGGGCGCACCGGTACCGGCGATGAGGAAGATCAGCGGTGCCTCGTGGTCCTGGCGGGCCAGGCGGTACTTGAGCTTCTTCACTGCCCAGAAGTTGTCGGGCAGGGTGAACTCGCGCTCGGGGCGCAGGTTCAGGCTGTAGTCGGACTGGTCGATGTCATCGTCGCTGGGCAGGGTCGGGCGCTGCTCCGGCGGCGTGGTGGCGATGGTCGCCTCGAACGGGTTGGTCAAGGGGTAGCCGTAGCTGGCGGCGTCGATATCCCGCGCCGAAGCGGCCGCAGCCATGAGCAGGCCGCCAAGAAGGGCGGCAAGGCGCCAAGATCGAAGCATGTATTCCCCCAGAAGGATCAAGGTCGTGCAGTACGCAGGCTAGGACCACGGTTGCCTGGGCAAAGTTGCCGAGCGCGGTGGCCTTTGGTGTGCTTGTTATCTGCAACATAGCTGCAGGGTTGTGATTTTGCCTTACAACAGGGCTTGGGCGATCATGGATGATTTCGATTACCGCTATTGGAGAACGGGATGTCTCGAACGCTGCCGGGCGCTCTACTGCTGATGTTTCTGGCCATCTGGCTTGCCGCCAGTTATGGCGTGCGCTATGGCTTGATGGAAGATGGACAGTGGGTGGGGCTGTGCGCAGTGCCGGGCGACCACTGGCAGTGCCAGGCACGTTCGTTGTTGGGGCTGGGCATTCACTTTCAGGTGATGGCCTGGGCCGGGTTGGGGCTGGCGTTGCTTGCCCAGGTCATTACCAGTCGTGGCGGTTGGTGGCTGGCGGTGTTGGCGCTGGTGTTCGGTATTCCTGCCCTGGTGCTGTATACCGCGAGCATCGCGGTGTTCGTGGTGGTGCTGGCGGGCTTGCGCCTGGTACGGCAACGTGCAGCCTGAAAAACTACACGGTCTGTGTAGGAGCGGCCTTGCGTCGCGAAAGGGCTGCGTAGCGGCCCCAAGATTTCAGCATTCTGCCGAGATTGCTGGGGCCGCTACGCGGCCCTTTCGCGACGCAAGGCCGCTCCTACAAAAAGCTTATCGCCTTATAGTAATTCGCAGGCTTCGCCACAGGGCTGCGGTCATCAGCACGCTGACTACCGCCCAGCTCCAAGCCTGCTGGTTCTCCCAACCTTCCCGAAACAGTTGCGGCAACACCCCGGCGCCGACGATGAAGGCCAGCAACGCCACCTCCGCTCGCCGCGCCGCCACGGGCCTGAGCAGGTACACCAGCGCCGGCAATGCCAGCGCCACGCTGGGGAAGCTGCGGTAGCGCGGGTCGAACACCATCGCCAGCATGCTCACCGCCGCTGCAAAACCGGCCGCGAGCAACAGCCAACCGGCCCGAGCCTGCATATAGTCGAACAGCCGCCGACGCCAGCCGTCGCGGCGTGCCAGGGCAAGGGCCGCATGCATCAGCACCAGCAGGTTCAACCCAGCAAGCACCACCGCCCACACCCACTCCCCGGCAAACCGCGCATGGGTGCGCATCAACTCGCCCCACAAGCCCAGGCAGCCCGCAGCGAACGCGGCCAGCACTGGCAACAGCAGGGCTGCCAGCGGTGTCGCGGGGGGGCCGGCCATCAGCAGCGTGGCCACCATCAACAGCGCGCTCGCCAGCAACCACTGCGGCCAGTAATGCAAGTTGCTGACCGGCCCTTCGAGCACGCCTTTGTCCTGCCGGTCGGCATCGTACAGCCCCCAATAGCCGCCCACGGCGCCTTCACTGGCTCGCTTCCACGGCTGGTCGAAGGCTTCGATCAGGTTGTAGTGCCAGCCATTGGCCTCGGCCATGCTGACGAAACCACGTATGAAGCGCGCCTCGTTGGCCCGGCTGGGCACTGCGGTCTCGCGTTGGCGACCTTCGCTGGGCCACCCGGTTTCGCCGATGAAGATGTCTTTGGGCGCGAATCGGTTGCCGAACACTTGGCGCACATCGGCAACATGGGCCAGGGCATCGTCGATGCCGCGTGGGTCGTCTTCCCAGTAGGGCAGCAGGTGGATGGTCAGGAAGTCCACGGCCGGCGCCACCTGCGGGTGCTGCAACCAGAACTCCCAGACATCGGCATAGGTCACCGGCACCCTGACCTGGCTTTTCACCTTTGCGATCAGCGCGGCCAGCTGCTCGCCGGTCACTTCCTTGCGCAACAGCGCCTCGTTGCCGACGATGACTGCGCTGACCACGTCCGGGTTGGCATTGGCAGCGGCAATCAGCGCGTCCACTTCCTTGCCGGTGTCGACCGGGTTGGCGTTGACCCAGGCGCCAAGCATCACCTTCAGCCCATGCTTGCGCGCCAACGCCGGGATTGCCTCAAGGCCGGTCATCGAATAGGTGCGGATGCACTGGAATCGCTCGGCCAGCAACGCCAGGTCGGCGTCCATGCGCGCCGGGCGCAGTCGGAAAGGCTGGTCGAAGGGCGACTGGTCCTTGTCGAACGGGGTGTACGACGCACACTGCAATTTATGCGTGGGGCTGGCCGCGTCGGGCAACTGCACCGGCTTGCCCAGCCCGTACCAGAGCGCTCCCAGCCCGAGCAGGGCGAGCAGGCAGGCGAGCAGGTACAACGGCAGCGGGCGGGAGGCATCGGGCATCGGGCGGTCCATCGTCAGGCGCAAAACGTTAGATAGTAGCCTGACGCCAAACCTTTGGCATGCAAGGATCGCGCAGGGCGCTGTAGCTCGATGCCGCTAATGGCACAGTGCTGTCGCCTATGGAGTGGTACAGGTCGCAGTGGGAGCAGGTCGCGCTTTGTTGCAGGAAGATGATGCAATCTCCAAGACCTGACGAGGGGATGCTTTGATGGCTACTTTTACAAGAATGCGCCGTTTCCTGGGGGTGGGCACCGCCCTGGTATTGGCCATGAGCGCTGCACAGGCCATGGCCAAAGAAGTCAGCATCGGTTACGTGGATGGTTGGGCTGACAGCGTGGCGACCACCAACGTCGCCGCAGAGGTGATCAAGCAGAAACTCGGTTACGACGTGAAGCTGCAGGCCGTGGCCACCGGCATCATGTGGCAGGGTGTGGCCACCGGCAAGCTCGACGCGATGCTCTCGGCCTGGCTGCCGGTCACCCACGGTGAGTACTGGACCAAGAACAAGGACAACGTGGTCGACTACGGCCCGAACTTCAAGGATGCCAAGATTGGCCTGATCGTTCCCGAGTACGTCAAGGCGGTGAGCATTGCCGACCTCAAGACCGATACCAGCTTCAAGCAGAAGATCGTCGGTATCGATGCAGGTTCGGGGGTGATGCTCAAGACCGACCAGGCCATCAAAGACTACGACCTGACCGGCTACAAGTTGCAGGCCAGCTCCGGCGCGGCCATGACCGCCGAACTGGGCCGCGCGTATGCCAAGCAGCAGTCGATTGCAGTGACCGGCTGGGTGCCGCACTGGATGTTCGCCAAGTGGAAGCTGAAATTCCTCGAAGACCCGAAAGGCGTATATGGCGCGGCTGAGACCGTGAACAGCATCGGCAGCAAGGAACTGGGCACCAAGGCGCCGGAAGTGGCGGAGTTCCTGAAGAAATTCCAGTGGCAGTCCAAGGATGAGATTGGCGAGGTGATGCTGGCCATTCAGGAAGGGGCCAAGCCTGAGGCAGCGGCCAAGGACTGGGTGGCCAAGCACCCTGACCGCGTTAAAGAGTGGACTGGCAAGTAATTTTTAGAGCATGGGGCTGCTCTGCAGCCCTTTCGCGACACAAGGCCGCTCCTACAGATGTGTGCGATCTCCTGTAGGAGCGGCCTTGTGTCGCGAAAGGGCCGCAAAGCGGCCCCGCTTTTTTGCAGATTCTGTAAAACACCGTTGCATCTAAGACTAAGGTCGTCTGGTTGGCGTCCAACAGCTGCATAAAGTAAGGGTGTGGGTTCCATCCCCTACCTGTGCTGCTAGGACAAAAACAATGAACGACAGCATTTACCTCTCGATACAAAACAGCCCGCGCTTCAAGGAGCTGGTCAGCAAACGTGAACGGTTCGCCTGGATTCTCTCGGCGATCATGCTCGGCCTCTACTGCGCCTTCATCCTCCTGATCGCCTACGGTCCGCAGATTCTGGGCACCAAGCTCAGCCCTGGCTCGTCGATTACCTGGGGCATTCCCCTGGGCGTCGGCCTGATCGTTTCGGCATTCGTCCTGACCGCCATCTACGTGCGCCGCGCCAACGGTGAATTCGATGAGCTGAACAAGGCCATCCTGAAGGAGGCGCAACAATGATTCGCCACGCCAAAGCCCTGGCCATCATGGCCTGCGGAGCCTTTGCACCCGCCGTGTGGGCCGCCGATGCCCTGACCGGCGAGGTGCAGAAACAACCGCTGAACGTGCCGGCGATCGCCATGTTCGTGGCCTTCGTCGCCTTCACCCTCGGTATCACCTACTGGGCCTCCAAGCGCAACAAGTCGGCGGCTGACTACTACGCCGCCGGTGGCAAGATCACCGGCTTCCAGAACGGCCTGGCGATTGCCGGCGACTACATGTCGGCGGCCTCGTTCCTGGGTATTTCGGCCCTGGTGTTCACCTCTGGCTACGATGGCCTGATCTACTCGATCGGCTTCCTGGTCGGCTGGCCGATCATCCTCTTCCTGATCGCCGAACGCCTGCGCAACCTCGGCAAGTACACCTTCGCCGACGTTGCCTCGTACCGCCTCGGGCAAAAGGAGATCCGCACGCTGTCGGCCTCCGGTTCGCTGGTGGTGGTGGCGTTCTACCTGATCGCGCAGATGGTCGGCGCGGGCAAGTTGATCGAGCTGCTGTTTGGCCTTGATTACCACGTCGCGGTGATCCTGGTGGGTATCCTGATGTGCCTGTATGTGCTGTTCGGCGGCATGCTGGCTACCACCTGGGTGCAGATCATCAAGGCCGTGTTGCTGCTGTCCGGTGCCAGCTTCATGGCGCTGATGGTGATGAAACACGTCGGCTTCGACTTCAATACGCTGTTCTCCGAAGCGATCAAGGTGCACGCCAAGGGCGAGGCGATCATGAGCCCGGGTGGCCTGGTGAAAGACCCGATCTCGGCGTTCTCCCTGGGCCTGGCGCTGATGTTCGGTACCGCTGGCCTGCCGCATATCCTGATGCGCTTCTTCACCGTCAGTGACGCCAAGGAAGCCCGCAAGAGCGTGCTGTACGCCACCGGCTTCATCGGCTACTTCTACATCCTGACCTTCATCATCGGCTTTGGCGCGATCCTGCTGGTCAGCACCAATCCGGACTTCAAGGACGCCGCTGGCGCCCTGATCGGCGGCAACAACATGGCGGCGGTGCACCTGGCCGATGCCGTGGGCGGCAGCGTGTTCCTCGGCTTCATCTCGGCCGTGGCCTTCGCCACCATCCTGGCGGTGGTTGCCGGCCTGACCCTGGCCGGTGCCTCGGCGGTTTCCCACGACCTTTATGCCAGCGTCTGGCGCAAGGGCAAGGCCAACGACAAGGACGAGATCCGCGTGTCGAAGATCACCACCATTGCCCTTGGCGTGCTGGCGATCGGCCTGGGTATCCTGTTCGAGAAGCAGAACATCGCCTTCATGGTTGGCCTTGCGTTTTCCATTGCCGCCAGCTGCAACTTCCCGGTACTGCTGCTCTCGATGTACTGGAAGAAGCTGACCACCCGCGGCGCCATGATCGGCGGCTGGCTGGGCCTGGTGAGCGCGGTGACGCTGATGATCCTCGGCCCGACCATCTGGGTGCAGATCCTTGGTCATGAGAAAGCCATCTACCCGTACGAGTACCCGGCGCTGTTCTCGATGATCATCGCCTTCATCGGGATCTGGTTCTTCTCGATCACCGACAAGTCCAAGGCAGCGGATGACGAACGTGCCAAGTTCTTCCCGCAGTTCGTTCGCTCGCAGACCGGCCTGGGCGCCTCCGGCGCGGTTTCGCACTGATCCACCGGCCATGAAAAAACCGCGCCTTGGCGCGGTTTTTTCATGGGCTGCGGCTAGATCATGCCTAGCAGCAATAGCACCAACAGAATCACCAGCACCACGCCAACGATGCCGGACGGGCCGTAGCCCCAGCTGCGCGAGTGCGGGAAGACCGGTAAGCCACCAATCAGCAGAAGGATCAGGATGATGATGAGAATCGTGGTCATGACGGAGTCCTTGCGTGGTTGAAGGTCAAGGGCCTCGGACTGCTGGCCTCTTGTAAATTCGGACCGGTGCCGCTTGCCAAAGATTCCATTTGAATACTGCCTGTGCCGGCCTCTTCGCGGCTAAGGCCGCTTCCACAGATACTGTGCTGGCCTCAGGCCTTAGGTGATCCCTGTGGCAGCGGCTTTAGCCGCGAAGAGGCTGGCACTGACTACACAGACATGCCCGCCCATTCACTACCCTGATGGATCCTGCCCCCGGCCGAAGCCTTGATTAGACTCGCTGCACAACCTGTCAGAACAAGGCGTGCCACCATGCAAAACCGCATCATGATCACTGGCGCCGGCTCCGGCCTTGGCCGCGAGATCGCCCTGCGCTGGACGCGTGAGGGCTGGCACCTGGCGCTGGCCGATGTCAACGAAGCGGGCCTGCGCGAAACCTTGGCGCTGGTGCGGGACGCAGGGGGCCAGGGCTTCGTCCAGCGCTGCGACGTGCGCGACTACAGCCAGCTCACCGCCCTGGCCCAGGCCTGCGAAGAAAAGTTCGGCGGCATCGATGTGATCGTCAACAATGCCGGCGTCGCCTCGGGTGGCTTCTTCGCCGAGCTGTCGCTGGAAGACTGGGACTGGCAGATTGCGGTCAACCTGATGGGCGTGGTCAAGGGGTGCAAGGCGTTCCTGCCGCAGCTGGAGCGCAGCAAAGGCCGCATCATCAACGTCGCGTCCATGGCGGCGCTGATGCAGGGGCCTGGCATGAGCAACTACAACGTGGCAAAGGCCGGCGTGCTGGCGCTTTCGGAGAGCCTGTTGGTGGAGCTGCGCCAGCTCGAGGTGGCGGTGCACTGCGTGTGCCCGTCGTTCTTCCAGACCAACCTGCTGGACTCGTTCCGTGGGCCCAACCCGGCGATGAAAGCCCAGGTCGGCAAGCTGCTGGAAGGCTCGCCGATCAGCGCGGCGGATATCGCCGACTACATCCACCAGCACGTCGCGGCGGGTGAGTTCCTGATCCTCCCCCATACCGCCGGGCGCGAGGCTTGGCAGCTCAAACGCCAGGCGCCGGAGCGGCTGTACAATGCGATGGCGGACATGGCGGTAAAGATGCGGGCCAAGGCGCAGCCGCGTTGATTGTAGGAATTGTCTGTAGGAGAAATTACCTGCCTGCGTAGGCTCGTTCTGAATTGCAGGCGAAGTATTGTCCAGAGGAATATCCCTGAGCACTCTGCGGTCTTTTCCTGTTGCGAGAGGGCCGGGACATGTTGGTGATCACGCGTGAAATCGGTGAAGTCATCACCATTGGTGACGATATTCGGATCAAGGTAGTGGAAACGCGCAATGGCGTGGTGCGCTTTGGTGTGGATGCGCCGCGCAAGGTGCCGGTGCACCGGGCCGAAGTCTATCGGCGGATCAAGGCTGCGCTGGCGCGCAGGGCTGATTGACCGGCACCGGCCTCTGTGGGAGCGGCCTTGCGTCGCGAAAGGGCCGCAAAGCGGCCCCAGGATATCAGCGACTGCGCCGAGATTGCTGGGGCTGTTCTGCAGCCCTTTCGCGACGCAAGGCCGCTCCCACAGGACCCGCGACAAGGCACGATGTCACTCGAGCAGCTCGCGGGGTACATCATGCCTGGCCAGCAGTTGGCACTGCTGGCTCTCCGGGTCGAACAGGATGAACGCCTGGCCCTTGGCCAACGCCTGGCGCACCCGCAGCACACGGGTCTCCAGCGGGGTATCGTCGCCGTTATCGGTACCGTCACGGGTGACGAAGTCTTCGATAAGGCGGGTCAGGGTTTCGGCTTGCAGTTGGTCGTAGGGGATCAGCATGGGCAGCGCACGGTCTTGTTCATGAATCCCTGCATGCTACGCGATTCCATGGCCATCAGCTTTTGTTTCCTACTAGGCTGTCCACGGCCGGTACCCGGGTATCGCTTTCCATCTGCGCATCGTGCTCCAGCTGGTGGCTGAAGCGCTCGAGCGAGGCATTGGCCGGTTGCGAGTCGCTGGCAAACACGGGTGGGCTGAGCAGGTATGCCGAAAGCAGGCGGCTGAGCGCGGCCAGGCTGTCGATATGGGTACGTTCGTAGCCATGGGTGGCATCGCAGCCGAACGCCACCAGCGCGGTGCGGATGTCATGCCCGGCGGTCACGGCCGAGTGGGCATCGCTGAAGTAGTAGCGGAACAGGTCGCGGCGCACTGGCACGTCCTGGTCGCCGGCCAGCTTCAGCAGGTGGCGTGACAGGTGGTAATCGTATGGCCCGGACGAGTCCTGCATGGCCACGCTCACCGCATGCTCGCTGGAGGCCTGGCCGGGGGCGACCGGGGCGATGTCGATGCCGACGAACTCGCTGACATCCCAGGGCAGGGCAGCGGCGGAACCGGAGCCGGTTTCCTCGGTGATGGTGAACAGCGGGTGGCAGTCGATCAGTGGCTGGCGGCCGCTTTCCACCACTGCCTTGAGGGCGGCCAGCAGGGCTGCCACGCCGGCCTTGTCGTCCAGGTGGCGGGCGCTGATATGGCCGCTTTCGGTGAACTCCGGCAGTGGGTCGAAGGCGACGAAATCACCGATGGCAATGCCCAGCGTTTCACAATCGGCGCGGGTGGTGCAGTAGGCATCCAGGCGTACCTCGACGTGTTCCCAGCTGATCGGCATCTGGTCGATGGCGGTGTTGAAGGCATGCCCGCTGGCCATCAGCGGCAATACGCTGCCACGGAAGACGCCGGTGTCGGTGAACACGCTGACCCGGCTGCCCTCGGCGAAGCGGCTCGACCAGCAGCCTACCGGGGCCAGGGCCAGGCGGCCGTTGTCCTGCAACTGGCGCACGCTGGCGCCGATGGTGTCGAGGTGGGCCGAGACGGCGCGGTCGGGCGAGCTTTGCCGGCCCTTGAGGGTGGCACGGATGGTGCCACGGCGGGTCAGTTCGAAGGGGATGCCCAGTTCGTCCAGGCGTTCGGCCACGTAACGCACGATGGTATCGGTGAAACCGGTCGGGCTGGGGATGGCGAGCATCTCCAGCAGCACGCGCTTCATGTAGTCGAGGTCGGGTTCGGGGAGTCGATCGGTCATGGGTACTCCTTGGTTCCTGTGTTGGGACCTTCGCGGGCACGCCCGCTCCCACAGGTACTGCACCGCCCTCGTGGGAGCGGGCGTGCCCGCGAAGGCCTCAACACTGATTCATGCCAAAGGCCGGCTATGCGGGAACAGCAAATCGACAAACCGCTCGGCCGTCGGCTGCGGCTCATGATTGGCCAGCCCGGCCCGCTCGTTGGCTTCGATGATCACGTAATCCGGTTGCTCGGCATCGCGCACCATGAAGTCCAGGCCCACCACCGGGATTTCCAGCGCGCGCGCCGCACGCACCGCCGCATCGGCCAGCACCGGGTGCAGGCGTTCGGTGACGTCTTCCAGGGTGCCACCGGTATGCAAGTTGGCCGTGCGACGCACCGCCAGGCGTTGGCCGGCGGGCAGCACGTCGTCATAGCCGTGCCCGGCACTGTGCAGGGTACGTTCGGTCTCGTCGTCCAGCGGGATGCGGCTTTCGCCACCGGTCGCCGCCTGGCGCCGGCGGCTCTGCGCCTCGATCAGCTGACGAATGCTGTGCTTGCCGTCACCGATCACCTGGGCCGGGTGGCGAATCGCCGCCGCCACCACTTCATAGCCGATCACCAGAATGCGCAGGTCGCTGCCGGCATGAAAGCTCTCCAACAGCACCCGGCTGTCGAAGCGGCGGGCGCTTTCCACGGCCTGTGTCACTTCCTCGATGCAGGTGAGATTGACCGCCACCCCCTGGCCCTGCTCGCCGTCCACAGGCTTGACCACCACCGCGCCATGCTCGTCGAGAAACGCCAGGTTGTCGTCGGCATTGCCGGCCAGCTGCTGCGCTGGCACCTGCAGCCCGGCGTTGCGCAGGACATGCTGGGTAAGGCGCTTGTCCTGGCACAAGGTCATGGTCACGGCACTGGTCAGGTCACTCAGCGACTCGCGGCAGCGGATCCGGCGCCCGCCCAGGCTGAGGGTGAACAGGCCGGCAGCGGCGTCGTCGACGTGCACCTCGATACCGCGGCGCAACGCTTCGTCGACGATGATGCGGGCGTATGGGTTGAGGCCGGCTTCCGGGCCGGGCCCGAGAAACAGTTGCTGGTTGATGCCATTCTTGCGCTTGACCGCAAAGGTCGGCAGGTTGCGGAACCCGAGTTTTTCGTACAGGCGCTTGGCCTGGTGGTTGTCGTGCAGCACCGACAGGTCGAGGTAGGCCAGGCCCCGGCTCATGAAGTGTTCGACCAGATGGCGCACCAGCACCTCGCCAACCCCCGGACGGGTGCACTGCGGGTCCACGGCCAGGCACCACAGGCTGCTGCCGTGTTCGGGATCGTCGAACGCCTTGCTGTGGTTCAGGCCCATGACACTGCCGATCACCGCGCCGCTGTCCTCGTCTTCGGCCAACCAGTACACCGGGCCACCAAGGTGGCGGGGGGTGACCAGCTCGGGGTCGACCGGCAGCATCCCGCGCGCCTGGTACAAGGTATTGATCGCCTGCCAGTCGCTGGGGTTTTGCGCCCGGCGCACACGGAAGCCACGGAACACCCGCTGCGCCGGGCGGTAGTCGGTGAACCACAGGCGCAAGGTGTCGGAGGGGTCGAGAAACAGCTGCTGGGGTGCCTGGGCCAGCAATTGCTGGGGAGCGGCCACGTACAGGGCGATGTCACGCTCGCCGGGGCGCTCCTCCTGCAAGGCGGCGGCCAGGCTGGCTGGGTCCGGGTAGGTGTGGCCGATCAGCAGACGCCCCCAACCGCAGTGCAACACACGCGGCTGGTCGTGCGGCTCGCTGCCGTCGCCGGCCAGGCGCGCCTGCAAGCGCTCGTAGGACGGCGCCTGGCCGCGCAGAAGGCGCTGACCGTAGGCGATTTCGTGGGTTTTCATCGGTCAGATTCCTTGTTCGCTGAGCCACAGGTTCAGGGCCGCCAGCTGCCACAGTTTGGAACCGCGCAGTGGGGTGAGCTGGCCATGCGGATTGCTCAGCAGGCGGTCAACCATGGCCGGGTTGAACAGGCCACGGTCCTGGCTTGGGTCGGTCAGCAGGTCGCGCACCCAGCCGAGCGTTGCGCCTTCCAGATGCTTGAGGCCGGGCACCGGGAAGTAGCCCTTCTTGCGGTCGATCACCTCGTGGGGGATCACCCGCCGCGCGGCTTGCTTGAGCACCTGCTTGCCGCCGTCGGGCAGCTTGAAGCGTGCCGGAATGCGCGCCGACAGTTCGACCAGGCGGTAGTCGAGGAATGGGGTGCGCGCCTCCAGGCCCCAGGCCATGGTCATGTTGTCGACCCGTTTGACCGGGTCATCGACCAGCATCACCGTACTGTCCAGGCGTAATGCCTTGTCCACGGCTTCGGGGGCGCCGGGGCGGGCGAAGTGCTCGCGGACAAAGTCGCCGGCCGCGTCGGTCTCCAGCAGCCAAGGGGCCTGGACCGTGTCGCGGTACTCGTCATGGCTGCGGTCGAAGAAGGCGTCGCGGTAGGCGGCGAAGGCATCCTCGGCACCGTTCACCTTCGGGTACCAGTGGTAGCCGGCGAACAGCTCGTCGGCGCCCTGGCCACTCTGCACGCCCTTGCAATGCCTGGCCACTTCCCGCGACAGCAGGTAGAAGGCGATACAGTCGTGGCTGACCATCGGTTCGCTCATGGCACGGAAGGCGGCCGGCAGCTGCTCGATGATCTCGTGCTCGGCGATGCGCAGCTGGTGGTGGCGGGTGCCGTAGTGCTTGGCGATCAGGTCGGAATACTGGAACTCGTCACCGCGTTCGCCGCCGGCATCCTCGAAACCGATGGAGAAGGTCGACAGGTCGTCCACGCCGACCTCGCGCAACAGGCCGACCAGCAGGCTGGAGTCGACACCGCCAGACAGCAGCACGCCGACGTCAACGGCGGCGCGCTGGCGGATGGCCACGGCGTCGCGGGTGGCGTCGAGCACGCGAGTGGTCCAGCCTTCCAGGTCGAGGTCGCGCTCGTCCGGGTTGGGGCCATAGTGCAACTGCCACCAGGTCTGGCGCTCGACTTCGCCGTGACGGTCGACGCGCATCCAGGTGCCTGGCTCGAGCTTCTGTACATTGGCCAGCAACGTGCGCGGTGCAGGCACCACGGCATGGAAGTTGAGGTAGTGGTTGAGCGCCACCGGGTCGATCATCGGATCGATATCGCCCCCCTTGAGCAGCGCCGGCAGTGTCGAAGCGAAACGCAGGCGCTCGCCGTTGCGCGAAAGGTACAGCGGCTTGACGCCCAGGCGGTCGCGGGCCAGGAACAGGCGCTGATTGTCGCGTTCCCAGATGGCCAGGGCGAACATGCCGTTGAGCTTGGGCAGCAAGGCTGCGCCCCAGGCGTGGTAGCCCTTGAGCAGCACCTCGGTGTCGCCGTCGGACCAGAAGCTGTAGCCCAGCGCCTGCAATTCCTGGCGCAGCTCGGGGAAGTTGTAGATGGCGCCGTTGAAGGCGAGGGACAGGCCCAGGGTGTTGTCGACCATCGGCTGCGCCGAACCGTCGGACAGGTCCATGATCTTCAGGCGGCGGTGGCCGAGGGCGATCGGGCCCTGGCTATGGAAGCCCCAGGCGTCGGGGCCACGGGGCGCCAGGTGGTGGGTTATGCGCTCTACCGCAGCCAGGTCGGCTGGGCGAGGGGCCTGGTCGATGGGGGTGAAACGCAACTCTCCTGCTAATCCGCACATAGGTCCTTACCGGTTTTTCCGTTGGGGAATGAGCGCCCCGGATTAGGGCACCCTGTAAGGAACTGACCTGTGCGGTTTGTGGGAGTTTTAGATCGATCTGTTATAAGCAGGGGTGAGGCCTGAAGTGTGAGCCGATAAATTTGTGTCGCCTGTGAGATCCATCGCCATACGCCCCCAGCCCCCTCACTTCCCGCGAATCAGCCGGCGCAGCATGAACCGGTTGGGGTGGCAGGCCTCAGCCACCGCCCGTGGCAACGGCAGCGCTTCGCCACTGGCCCAGGCCGCAATCAGCTCGCCACTCAACGGCGCGGTGATCAACCCTCGCGAGCCATGCCCACTGTTCACATACAGCCCATCCAGCCACGGGCACGCCACCTCCGGTACCTGTCGCGCATCTTTGCCGAGCACGGCATACGCCTGGGCAAACACTTCAGGGTCGGCGACCGGGCCGACTATCGGCAGGTAATCCGGACTGGTGCAACGAAACGCTGCCCGGCCCTGCAGTTGCTCGACGTCGAGTGCCTCCGCGCCCAGCCGTGAGGCGAGGTCGGTGGAAATCTCATCCAGCAACGCCAGGTTGCCTTGGTGCTCGGCAACGGTCGGTGTCAGGTCATCATTGTGGAAATCGAAACTGGCACCCAGGGTGTGCTCATCACCCCGGGGCGGTGCGACGTAGCCATCGGCACAGACCACGGTGCGCAAGGCACGGCTGGCTTCAGTGGCGGGCAGGCGCGTGATCTGCCCGCGAATGCGCTTGAGCGGCAATTGCGCGCAAGGCGCGAAGCGGCGCACATCGGCGGCCCCGGCCAGCACCACCAGCGGCGCGCTGGCCAGCAAATGCTCCCCATCCCAGGCCTGCCACAGGCCGTCGGCCTTGCGCAGCTCGACCACATCTTGATGGAGTTGAACGCGAATGTTCGGGTGCTGCAGCTGCGCCTGGCACAAGGCGGGCGGGTGTACCCAGCCACCCTCGGGGTAGAACAGGCCGCCCGCAGGCAGCGCCACCCCGGCAATCGCTTCGGCATCAGCCTGCTCCAGCGCCCGCAGCAGGCTGCTGTCGAAGGCCTCGGCAAGCTTGGCCTGGCGCTCGCCTTCCTGGCGGTCGAAGGCCAGTTGCAGCACACCGCAGGCGTCCCAATCGCGGCCACGCTGCAACCGTTCGAGCTGGCGCCGGGTAAAGCCGAAACCGGCCAGGATCATCTGCGACAAGGCGGTGCCATGGGCGGACAACTTCAGGTACAGCACCCCCTGCGGGTTGCCCGACGCCTCCTGCGCGGGCGCCGCGTGGCGTTCCAGCACCGTGACCTGCCAGCCGCGTGCGGCCAGGCTGGCGGCGCTGGCGCTGCCCGCCAGGCCGGCACCGATCACCAGTGCCTGGCGCGGGCCTGCCACAGGCGCGGGGCGGGCGTACCAGGGCGTGACCATGGCCGGCGATGGATGCCCGGTGTATTCGCCACTCATCACCTCCCACTTCTTGCCGATGCCTGGGATCTTCTTCATGGTGAAGCCTGCATCGATCAGCCCGCGGCGCACCCATCCGGTGGTGGTGAAGGTGCCCAGCGCGGTGCCGGGGTGGGCCAGCCGTGCCAATTGGCCGAACAGCTCTGGGGTCCACATGTCAGGGTTCTTCGCGGGGGCGAAGCCGTCGAGAAACCACACGTCGATGCAGGCGTCGAGCTGCGGCAGTTGCTCCAGTACGTCGCCGATCAACAGGGTCAGGGTGACCCGGCCGTCGTCGAAACTGAACTGCTGGAAGCCCGGGTGCACTGCCACGTACTGGGCCAGGAAGGGCTCGGTGAAGGCCGCCATCTCCGGCCACAAGCGCGCGGCGCGAGCCATGTCGTCGCGGCCGAGCGGGTACTTCTCGACGCTGATGAAATGCAGGCGTGCATCGGCATGGGCCTGTTCGGTGAACAGCTGCCAGGCGCAGAAGAAGTTCATACCGGTGCCGAAGCCGGTCTCGCCGATCACCAGGCAAGCGTGTGGGGCCAGGGCGGCGAAGCGCTGCGCCAGGCGCGTCTGTTCGAGGAATACGTAGCGGGTTTCGTCGGTGCCTTCATTCTTGGAGAAATAGACGTCGTCGTACTGCCGCGAGTGGGGGCGGCCCTGGTCGTCCCAGTCGATCTGGGCATGCTGGAGGAGGGTGGACATGGTTGGCTCGGTTGCAGCGGATGTGCGGATCTTATGTCATCTGCCGGGTTTGCGCAGGCGCTACGCAAATCCGCTAGTCTTGCTTATCCAATGAAGGAGCCAGTGCATGTTCGAATCCGCAGAAATCGGTCACAGCATCGACAAGGAAACCTACGACGCAGAAGTGCCTGCCTTGCGCGAAGCGCTACTTGAGGCGCAATACGAACTCAAACAGCAGGCGCGGTTCCCGGTAATCGTGCTGATCAATGGCATCGAAGGCGCCGGCAAGGGCGAAACGGTCAAGCTGCTCAACGAGTGGATGGACCCGCGCATGATCGACGTGCTCACCTTCGACCAGCAGACCGATGAAGAACTGGCCCGGCCACCGGCCTGGCGTTACTGGCGAGCGTTGCCACCCAAAGGGCGGATGGGCGTGTTCTTCGGCAACTGGTACAGCCAGATGCTGCAGGGGCGGGTCCATGGCCAGTTCAAGGACGCCGTGCTCGACCAGGCCATCACCGGTGCCGAACGGCTTGAGCAGATGCTCTGTGACGAAGGCGCACTGATCATCAAGTTCTGGTTCCACCTGTCCAAGAAGCAGATGAAGGCGCGCCTGAAATCGCTCAAGGACGACCCGTTGCACAGCTGGAAGATCAGCCCGCTGGACTGGCAGCAGTCGGAAACCTACGACCGTTTCGTGCGTTTCGGCGAACGCGTGCTGCGCCGCACCAGCCGCGATTACGCGCCGTGGCATATCGTCGAAGGCGTCGACCCGAACTACCGCAGCCTGGCGGTGGGGCGCATCCTGCTGGAAAGCCTGCAGGCGGCGCTGGCCAACAACCCCAAGGGCAAGCACCAGGGCAACGTCGCTCCGCTGGGCCGGAGCATCGATCAGCGCAGCCTGCTCGGTGCCCTGGACCTGAGCGTGCGCCTGGACAAGCAAGACTATCAGGAGCAGCTGGTCACCGAGCAAGCCCGCCTGGCCGGCCTGCTGCGCGACAAGCGCATGCGCCGGCATGCCCTGGTGGCGGTTTTCGAAGGCAACGATGCTGCCGGCAAGGGCGGCGCCATCCGCCGCATGGCGGCCGCGCTGGACCCGCGCCAGTACCGCATCGTGCCGATTGCCGCGCCCACCGAAGAAGAGCGCGCGCAGCCTTACCTGTGGCGGTTCTGGCGGCACATCCCGGCGCGCGGCAAGTTCACCATCTTCGACCGCTCCTGGTACGGCCGGGTGCTGGTGGAGCGGGTGGAGGGCTTCTGCACTCCGGCCGACTGGATGCGTGCCTACAGCGAAATCAACGACTTCGAAGAGCAATTGGTCAACGCAGGCGTGGTGGTGGTCAAGTTCTGGCTGGCGATCGACCAGCAGACCCAGCTGGAGCGCTTCGAGGAGCGCGAGCAGATCCCGTTCAAGCGCTACAAGATCACCGAAGACGACTGGCGCAACCGCGACAAGTGGGATGATTACACCCAGGCCGTGGGCGACATGGTCGACCGCACCAGCAGCGAGATCGCACCGTGGACGCTGGTCGAAGCCAACGACAAGCGCTGGGCGCGGGTGAAGGTGCTGCGCACGATCAACCAAGCCCTGGAGGCAGCTTTCGCCAAGGACAAGAAATAGCCAGTCATGCCGCCGAGGAATGACCCGATGAATTTATTTCCCGGCATTTTCCTCCGGCTCGGAGCTCCAAGCCCTTAGAATTCGGTTACCCCCACCAAGGGCACATTCGAGGACTGTATGCACACAACTTCCGGCCGTTGGGGTTACGGCCTGTTTCTGGCACTGCTGACCGCGCTGCTCTGGGGCATCCTGCCGATCAAGCTCAAGCAGGTGCTGCAGGTGGTCGACCCGATGACCGTCACCTGGTATCGCCTGCTGGTTTCCGGCGGCGTGCTGTTCGCCTGGCTGGCCGCCCAGCGGCGCCTGCCGTCGCTGCGCAAGCTGGCGCCCAAGGGCAAGGCCCTGATCGTGGTCGCCGTGTTCGGGCTGATGGGCAACTATGTGCTGTACCTGATCGGCCTGAAGCTGCTGAGCCCGGGCACTGCCCAGCTGGTGGTGCAGATCGGCCCGGTGTTGTTGCTGGTGGCCAGCGTGTTCGTGTTCAAGGAGCGCTTCAGCCTGGGGCAGGGCATTGGCCTGCTGGTGCTGCTGGGCGGTTTCGGCCTGTTCTTCAATCAGCGCCTGGAAGAGCTGCTGACCTCGCTGGGCACCTACACCACGGGTGTCCTGACCATTCTCCTGGCCACCAGCATCTGGGTGTTCTATGCCCTGAGCCAGAAGCAGTTGCTGACGGTGTGGCATTCGCAGCAGGTGATGATGGTCATCTACCTGAGTTGTGCGGCCCTGTTGACGCCTTGGGTGCATCCGCTGGAGGCGCTGCAATTGAGCCCGGTGCAGGGGTGGCTGTTGCTGGCTTGTTGCCTGAATACCCTGGTGGCCTATGGCGCGTTTGCCGAGGCGTTGGCGCATTGGGAGGCGTCACGGGTGAGCGCCACGCTGGCGCTGACACCGCTGGTGACCTTTGTCGCGGTGGCGCTGGCTGCCGTGGTGTGGCCTGAGTACGTGCACGCCGAAGACATCAATACCCTGGGCTATATAGGTGCGGTGACGGTGGTGGCGGGGTCGAGCCTGGTGGCGCTGGGGCCTTCGCTGGTGGCCGGGTGGCGGGCCAGAAGGGCACGCCTGGCATAGGATTGCGCGCTCTTTGTAGGAGCGGCCTTGCGTCGCGAAAGGGCCGCGAAGCGGCCCCAGGATTTCAGCAGCGCTGCCGAAATTGCTGGGGCCGCTCTGCGGCCCTTTCGCGACACAAGGCCGCTCCTACAGGTTTCGCGCTATTCCTGGAATCGGCTGTTCAGCCCTTGCCACCGGGCGCCAGCATGTTCTCCGGCCTCACCCACTGGTCGAACTGTTCATTGGTCAGGTACTTCAACTCCAGCGCCGCTTCGCGCAAGGTCTTGCCCTCGCTGTAGGCCTTCTTGGCAATCTCCGCCGCCTTGTCATAGCCAATGTGTGGGTTCAGCGCCGTTACCAGCATCAGGCCGCGCTCCAGGTGCGCCGCCATCTGCTCTGCATCCGGCTCGATGCCGGCCACGCAATGCTGCTGGAAGTTGCGACAGCCATCGGCCAGCAGCTCGATCGACTGCAGCAGGTTGTGGATGATCACCGGCTTGAACACGTTCAGCTGCAGATGCCCCTGACTGGCGGCAAAACCGATTGCCGCGTCGTTGCCCAATACCTGGCAGGCCAGCATCGACAGCGCCTCGCACTGGGTCGGGTTGACCTTGCCGGGCATGATCGAGCTGCCCGGCTCGTTGGCCGGCAGGCGCACTTCGGCCAGCCCGGCCCGCGGGCCGGAACCGAGCAGGCGCAGGTCGTTGGCGATCTTCATCAGCGCCACCGCCAGGGTCTTCAGCGCACCGGCCAGGCTGGTCAGCGGCTCATGGCCGGCGAGGGCGGCGAACTTGTTGGGGGCAGTGATGAAGGGCAGGCCAGAGAGGGCGGCCAGCTCGGCGGCCACGGCCTCGGCAAAACCATGCGGGGCGTTCAGCCCGGTGCCGACGGCGGTGCCACCCTGCGCCAGCTCGCACACCGCCGGCAAGGTGGCGCGGATGGCGCGCTGGGCGTAGTCGAGCTGGGCGACGAAGGCCGACACCTCTTGGCCGAAGGTGATCGGTGTGGCATCCATCATGTGCGTGCGGCCGGTCTTGACCAGCTTGCTGTGGCGCGCCGACAACTCGGCCAGGCCCGACGACAGCTCGGCGATCGCCGGCAGCAGCTTGTCGTGTACCGCCTGGGCAGCGGCGATGTGCATGGCGGTGGGGAAGCAGTCGTTGGAACTCTGCGAGCGGTTGACGTGATCGTTGGGGTGGACTGGCGCCTTGCCGCCGCGGCCTTTGCCCGCCAGCTCGTTGGCGCGCCCGGCGATCACCTCGTTGACGTTCATGTTGCTCTGGGTGCCGCTGCCGGTCTGCCAGACGACCAGCGGGAACTGGTCGTCATGCTCGCCATCGAGCACTTCATCGGCGGCTTGTTCGATCAGCCGGGCGATTTCGGCAGGCAGGTCGCCGTTGCGGTCGTTGACCCGCGCGGCGGCTTTCTTGATCAGTGCCAGGGCGTGCAGCACCGCGAGCGGCATGCGTTCCTTGCCAATGGCAAAGTTGATCAGCGAGCGCTGGGTCTGTGCGCCCCAGTAGGCGTCCTCAGGAACTTCGACCGGGCCCAGGCTGTCTGTCTCGATACGGCTCATGCTGCGTTCACTCCTTGTCAGTCAGAATCAGCAGTTTAGGCCCTCATGCGTGCGAGCGGTTCATTCGCTCGTCGTGCCACTTGAGCGCTGCGCCCCTGCGGGAGCAGAATGCTCTCCTCTGAGGTACCGCCTCCCCTCCTGAAGGAAATGCAATGACCCGTCTCCGTGTCCTCTGTGCTGCCGTCGCCCTGGCCTGTGCCAGCGGCCAGGTACTCGCTGCCACCGCCAGCCACAATGCTGCCGCCGAGAAATTCCTGACCCTGGCCAATGCCGACAAGCTGGGCACTCCGGTGTACATGCAGGTCCAGCAGATGTTCGCCCAGCGTTTCGCCCAGACCAAGGCCCCGGCCTCCAAGCAGCCGGTGCTCGAGAGCTACCAGGCCAAGGCCAACGCTGCCCTGGACAACGCCATCGGCTGGAACAAGCTGAAGCCGAAGATGGTCGACCTGTACACCCAGACCTTCACCGAGCAAGAGCTCAAGGACCTGGTCAAGTTCTACGAGTCGCCGCTGGGCAAGAAAGTCCTGCGTGAAATGCCCAAGGTCACCCAGCAGTCGGCCCAGCTGACCCAGACCAGCCTGGAACCGGCGGTGCCTGTGGTCAACAAGCTGCTCGACGACATGACCAAGGAGCTGGACCCGAACGCTGGCAAGGCCGCCGCCCCGGCCAAGAAGTGAGTAGCACCCGATGAGCATGCAGCAACGCATCGAGCAGCAACTGGCCGCGCTGGCCCCGCAACACCTTGAAGTGCACAACGAAAGCCACATGCACAGCCGTGGCCAGGAAACCCACTACAAGGCGGTGATCGTCAGCGAGCAGTTCGCCGGGCTCAACAGCGTCAAGCGCCACCAGAAGGTCTACGCCACCATGGGTGAGCTGATGGGCGAGATCCACGCCCTGGCGATCCACACCTACACGGCCGAAGAGTGGGCCAAGGTGGGCGCAGCACCGGCTTCGCCGGTGTGTGCTGGCGGCGGGCACTGAATCCTTTCCGTCGTTCTGGTACAATCCTGCAAAATCCGGGGGCCGCTTTGCGGCCCTTTCGCGACACAAGGCCGCTCCTGCAGGAATTCGCATTCCCCTGTAGGAGCGGCCTTGTGTCGCGAAAGGGGCGCAAGGCGCCCCCATGTTTTTTTAGGTCAAACCCGGTCCGCCCCTTACGAGGGCAACCACTGGAGAGTCTGTTACATGTCCCAAGCTATCGTCGTGGCGGCGCTGTACAAGTTCGTCACCCTGGAAGATTACGTCGAGCTGCGTGAACCGCTGCTCAAGACCATGCTCGACAACGGTGTCAAAGGCACCTTGCTGCTGGCCCACGAAGGCATCAACGGCACCGTTTCGGCCACTCGCGAGGGCATCGACGGCTTGCTCGCCTGGCTGCGCAACGACCCGCGCCTGGCCGATGTCGACCACAAGGAATCCTACTGCGACGAGCAGCCGTTCTACCGCACCAAGGTCAAGCTCAAGAAAGAGATCGTCACCCTCGGCGTGCCGGGTGTCGACCCGAACCAGGCCGTCGGCACCTATGTCGAGCCCAAGGACTGGAACGCCCTGATCAGCGACCCGGAAGTGCTGCTGATCGACACCCGCAACGACTACGAAGTGGCCATCGGCACCTTCAAGGGCGCCATCGACCCGAAGACCGAGACCTTCCGCGAGTTCCCCGAGTACATCAAGGCCAACTTCGACCCAAGCAAGCACAAGAAGGTCGCGATGTTCTGCACCGGCGGCATCCGTTGCGAAAAAGCGTCCAGCTACATGCTCGGTGAAGGCTTCGAGGAGGTCTATCATCTTAAGGGTGGCATCCTGAAATACTTCGAGGAAGTGCCTCAGGAAGAGAGCCTCTGGGACGGCGACTGCTTCGTCTTCGACAACCGCGTCACGGTGCGCCATGACCTGAGCGAGGGCGAGTACGACCAGTGCCATGCCTGCCGCCACCCGGTCGATGCCAAGGACCGCGAGTCGGAGCACTATTCGCCAGGCGTGAGCTGCCCGCATTGCTGGGACACCCTGAGCGAAAAGACCCGCCGCAGCGCCATCGATCGGCAGAAGCAGATCGAGCTGGCCAAGGCTCGCAATCAGCCGCACCCGATTGGTTACAACTACAAAGCCGAGGCTTGAACCATGACCGCCCGCCTGATCTATGTGATGGACCCGATGTGCTCCTGGTGCTGGGGTTTCGCACCTGTGGCTGCGGCCCTGATCGCACAGGCCGCCGAGGCGGGCGTCAGCACGCGGCTGGTGCCGGGCGGGCTGCGCACGGGCGGCAGCGCGTTGGACGGCTCGACCCGCAAGTACATCCTCGAGCACTGGCAGGCGGTGGCCGAAGCCACCGGGCAGCCGTTCCGTTTCGACGGCGCCATGCCTGACGGCTTCGTCTACGACACCGAGCCGGCCTGCCGCGCCCTGGTCACTGCCCGCGAGCTGGACGCCGAACGTGTCTGGCCGCTGCTGGCGCTGATCCAGCGTTCGTTCTACGAGCAGGGCGTGGATGTCACCCGCGCGCCGCAACTGGTCGAGCTGGCCGAACAGGCCGGCTTCGACCGCGAGCGCTTCGCCCAGCAGTTCACCAGCCATGATATTCGCGCCGCCACCAGCGCCGATTTCAGCTGGGTACAGGACCTTGGCATCGCCGGCTTCCCGACCCTGCTAGCTGAGCGCAACGGCCAGCTGGCGTTGCTGACCAATGGCTACCAGCCGCTGGGCAGCCTGCAACCGCTGCTTGGCCGCTGGCTACAGCAGGCCGTCTGTGCTTGATCTGCCAGGGTCGCACGACCCTGTGCCAGGGAAGCCCGCCGCTGTGTCCGATCGCCTGAGCTGGGCGGAAATCCGGCGCCTGGCCCTGCATCACAAGAAAAACCTCTGGGCCGCCAACCTGGTCGCCGTACTGGCAGCCTGCTGCGCGGTGCCGATCCCGTTGCTGTTGCCGTTGCTGGTTGACGAAGTGCTGCTGGGCCACGGCGATGCCGCGCTGAAATGGATGAACCAGCTGCTACCGAGCGCCTGGCAAGTGGCGGCCGGCTACATCGGCCTGATGCTGGTGGCCACGTTGTGCCTGCGCCTGGCGGCGCTGGCCTTCAACGTGGTGCAGGCCAAGCTGTTCGCCGGTTTGGCCAAGGACATCGTCTACCGCCTGCGCATTCGCCTGATCGAGCGCCTCAAGCGCATCTCGCTGAAGGAATATGAAAGCCTGGGCAGCGGCACCGTGACCACGCACCTGGTCACCGACCTGGATACCCTCGACAAGTTTGTCGGCGAGACCTTGAGCCGCTTCCTGGTGGCCATGCTGACCCTCACCGGCACGGCGGCGATCCTGATCTGGATGCACTGGAAACTGGCGTTGCTGATCCTGTTGTTCAACCCGCTGGTGATCTACTTCACCGTGCAGCTGGGCAAACGCGTCAAGCACCTGAAGAAACTCGAGAACGACAGCACCTCGCGTTTTACCCAGGCATTGTCGGAGACCCTGGATGCCATCCAGGAAATCCGTGCCGGCAACCGCCAGGGCTATTTCCTCGGCCGCCTTGGCCTGCGGGCCCGTGAAGTGCGCGACTATGCCGTGGAATCGCAATGGAAGAGCGATGCCAGCGGCCGCGCCAGCGGTCTGCTGTTCCAGTTCGGTATCGACATCTTCCGTGCGGCGGCGATGCTGACCGTGCTGTTTTCCGACCTGTCGATCGGCCAGATGCTGGCGGTGTTCAGCTACCTGTGGTTCATGATCGGCCCGGTGGAACAGCTGCTCAACCTGCAGTATGCCTACTACGCTGCCGGCGGTGCGCTGAGCCGGCTCAATGAGCTGCTGTCGCGGGCCGACGAGCCGCAGTACCCGGCGTCCTGTGACCCGTTCAGCGGCCGCGAGACGGTGGGTATCGAGGTGCGCGACCTGCGGTTTGCCTATGCCGACGAGCCGGTGCTGGACCAGCTGAACCTGGCCATTGCCCCCGGTGAGAAAGTGGCAATCGTCGGTGCCAGTGGTGGCGGCAAGAGTACCTTGGTGCAGTTGCTGCTGGGCCTGTACAGCGCGCAGGCCGGGACTATCCGCTTTGGCGGTGCCAGCCTGCAGGAAATCGGCCTTGAGACCCTGCGCGAGAATGTCGCGGTGGTGCTGCAGCACCCCTCGCTGTTCAACGACAGCGTGCGCGCCAACCTGACCATGGGCCGCGAATGCACTGACGAAGCGTGCTGGCAGGCACTGCGCATTGCCCAGCTGGACGCCACCATTGCCGCCTTGCCGCAAGGGCTGGACAGCGTGGTCGGCCGGTCGGGGGTGCGCCTTTCCGGTGGCCAGCGCCAGCGCCTGGCGATTGCCCGCATGGTCCTGGCCGAGCCCAAGGTGGTGATTCTCGATGAAGCCACCTCGGCGCTGGATGCTGCCACCGAGTACAACCTGCACCAGGCACTGGCGCGCTTCCTCAGCGGCCGCACCACGCTGATCATTGCCCACCGCTTGTCGGCGGTGAAGCAGGCCGACCGCGTGCTGGTATTCGACGGCGGGCATGTGGCCGAGGATGGCGACCATCAGCAGCTGATCGCCGAGGGTGGGCTGTATGCCAAGTTGTATGGGCATCTGCAACAAACCTGACGGCTTCCTATCGCCTGTGCC
>NZ_BCBG01000040.1:0-52404 GCF_001320485.1 Pseudomonas sp. NBRC 111130 | reverse complement strand
ATCGCCGAGAAAAACCCGGCCAAGGTGCCGGTGGTCAAGGTCAAGCTCAAGGATTCGCCGGTCTACGTGGGGATGGCCAAGAACGAGCCAGCGCTGATGGACAAGGTCAACGCCACGCTGGAGGCCGCCAAGGCGGACGGCAGCCTGAACCGCAACGCGGAAAAATGGTTGAAACAGCCGCTGCCGGCTGACCTCTGAGCGGCGCCTGGAGCCTGTCACCATGGCCTATGAATTCGATTTCGCTCCTGTGTTGGCCCAGGCCGACCTGCTGCTCAAGGGCGCCTGGTTCACCCTGCAGCTGACGGCGGTCGGCACCTTGCTGGGCGTGGCTATCGGCGTGCTGGGTGCAGGTGTGCGCGCCTGGCACGTGCGGCCGTTCGACACGCTGTTCGGCCTCTATGTGGAGCTGATCCGCAACACGCCCTTCATCGTCCAGCTGTTCTTCATCTTCTTCGGCCTGCCCGCGCTGGGCATTCGCCTGAGCGAATGGCAGGCGGCGGTGCTGGCCATGGTGGTCAACCTGGGCGCCTATTCCACGGAGATCATCCGTGCAGGTATCCAGGCCATCCCCAAGGGGCAGCTGGAAGCCGCCGCGGCCTTGGCCATGAACCGCTTCGAGGCGTTCCGCCATGTGGTGCTGCGGCCAGCGCTGGCCAAGGTCTGGCCGGCACTGTCCAGCCAGATCGTGATCGTCATGCTCGGCTCGGCGGTGTGTTCGCAGATCGCCACCGAGGAGCTGTCGTTCGCTGCCAACTTCATCCAGTCGCGCAACTTCCGCGCGTTCGAAACGTACTTGCTGACCACCGCGTTGTACCTGCTCATGGCCATTCTCCTGCGCCAGTCGCTGGCCTGGCTGGGGCAGCGCCTGCTGATGGGGAGACGCTGATGGACTTCACCTTCTGGGACATCCTGCGCAACCTGCTGGTCGGCCTGCAGTGGACCTTGCTGCTGTCGTTGGTGGCCTTCGTCTGCGGTGGCCTGGCCGGGCTGTTGGTGCTGGTCGGGCGGCTCTCCGAGCAGCCGCTGTGGCGCGGCCTGGCGCGGGGCTATATCGAGCTGTTCCAGGGCACGCCGCTGTTGATGCAGCTGTTCATGGTGTTCTTCGGCATTGCCCTGTTCGGCCTCGATGTTTCGGCCTGGATGGCAGCGGCCATTGCCTTGACCCTGTTCACCAGCGCCTTTCTCGCTGAAATCTGGCGCGGTTGCGTCGAAGCCATCCCGCGTGGCCAGTGGGAGGCCTCCGGCAGCCTGGCGCTGAGCCGCCTGGAGCAACTGCGCCACGTCATCCTGCCCCAGGCCCTGCGCATTGCCATTGCCCCGACGGTGGGCTTCTCGGTGCAGGTGGTCAAGGGCACGGCGGTGACCTCGATCATCGGCTTCACCGAACTGACCAAGACCGGCGGCATGCTGGCCAACGCCACCTTCGAGCCGTTCATGGTCTACGGCCTGGTCGCGCTGGGTTACTTCGTTCTCTGCTATCCGCTCTCGCTGAGCGCCCGTTACCTGGAAAGGAGGCTGCATGCCCCTGCTTAGAGTGTCTGCATTGCACAAGTACTATGGCGACAACCACGTGCTCAAGGGCGTCGACCTGAGCATCGAGGAGGGCGAGGTGGTGGCCATCATCGGCCGCAGCGGCTCGGGCAAGAGCACCTTGCTGCGCACCCTCAATGGCCTGGAGTCGATCAGCGACGGCGTCATCGAAGTCGACGGCGAATACCTCGACGCCAGCCGCGCCGACCTGCGCGCCTTGCGCCAGAAGGTGGGCATGGTGTTCCAGCAGTTCAACCTGTTTCCGCACCTGAGCGTCGGCGAGAATGTGATGCTTGCGCCGCAGGTGGTGAAGAAGGCCAGCCGCAGCGAAGCACGCCAACTGGCCGAACAGATGTTGGCACGGGTGGGCCTGGCGGAGAAGTTCGATGCCTTCCCCGACCGGCTTTCTGGCGGCCAGCAGCAGCGCGTGGCCATTGCCAGGGCCCTGGCAATGTCACCCAAGGTGCTGCTGTGCGACGAGATCACCTCGGCGCTCGACCCTGAACTGGTCAACGAGGTGCTGGGCGTGGTGCGTCAACTGGCCAGCGAGGGCATGACCCTGATCATGGTCACTCACGAAATGCGTTTCGCCCGGGAAGTGGGCGACAAGCTGGTGTTCATGCACCACGGCAAGGTGCATGAGGTGGGCAACCCTCGCGAGGTGTTCGCTGCACCGCAGACGGCCGAACTGGCCAACTTCATTGGCGCGGTGGCGTCGGCTTAGCAGCAGGGGCGATGCAGCCCCACTGCCTTGGCGCACAGCCAGTGTCAGAAGCGCACGTCCACCGCTACCTCGAAGGTCCGCGGCGCCCCCATGTAGTACTGCAGTCCATAGGCCTGCTTGGCATACACCTCATCGGTCAGGTTGCGCACCCGCCCGGTAATGGTGGTGTGTTCATCCAGCCGGTAGCGGGCAAAGCTGCCGAACAAGGTATAGGCCGGCGCCTTGAGGGTGTTGGCGTTGTCGGCGTACACCGAGCCGACATAGCGGGCATCCACCCCCGCCGACCAGGCCGAGGTGAAGCTGTAGGTCAGCCACAGGTTGGCGACATTGGCCGGGACGTTGACCGGGGCGTTGCCCTTGCGCGACACCGATACGCCGTTGACCGCTTCGTTGAACGCGTCGTACTGCGCGTCGACATAGGCGTAGTTGCCCTCGGCCAGCAGCTTCGGCGTGACCTGCAGCCGCCCGGACAACTCGACCCCGCGTGAGGTCTGCTGCCCGGCCTGGACCGTCAGGTTGGGGTTGCTCGAATCGCGCACGGCAAAGTCCTTGCGCACGATCTGGTACAAGGCCACGGTCGCCGCGCCTCGCCCTTCGAGGAAGTCAAACTTGCTGCCCACTTCCCATTGCTCGCCCTTGGACAGGTCGAAGGTGCCGACGTTGGCGTAGGTGGCTGCCGCCAGCGAACCGGCCGGCAGGTCGGCGGCGGTGCTGTACTGGGCGTAGAAGCTGGCCGACGGGGTCAGTTCGTAGGTCAGGCCGATGCGACCGGACAGCGGTTCCCAGCGCCGCTCGAAGAACGCCGGCGAGGTCGGTGTCACCGCGCCGTAGTTGGTCACCTCCATGTCCAGGTAGTCGTAACGCAGGGCCGTGAGCAAGGCCAAGCGCTCGGTCAGTTGCAGGCGGTTTTCGGCAAACACGGCGCGGTTGCTGGTGACATGCCGGCGCTGCTTGGTCAAGCCGGCGTTGACCCCGGGGATGTCATGGAAACTGCCGGGGTCGAAGTGGTCCGGGTCGACCACATCGGTCCAGCTCCCGGACCTCGGATACACGGTCTGGCGCATGTGTGAGTAATCCAGCCCCAGTGACCACTGGCTGGCCAGGCCGAACAGCGAGTTGTCGTGGCGCAATTCGATGCGCTCGCCCAGCACGCTTTGTTCATGGCGCTGCAGGTAAGGGCTGGCACGCTGCACATTGCCGTCGCGGGTGTAGCTGTAGCGCTCGACGTTGCGGTAATCGCGCTGGGCGCTGTAGTGGTACAGGGTGTTGTGCACGCTGGTGCTGTCGTTGACCTGGTAATCGAGCATCGAGCGCAGCCAGCGCACCCGCTGCTCGTAGCGGCCGTCGGCGACGTTGTAGTTCTCGAAGCGGCGGCTGTTGTCGATCTTCATGGTGCTGCGCCCCGGCAGGATCGGCGCGCCCCAGTACGGGCTGTCTTCGCGGTCCTCCTGGTATTCCAGCGCCAGGGTGTGGGTGAGGTCGGGCGTCAGGTCGCTGAGCAGGGAAAACGCCAGGCTGTCGGTCTTGCGCTGGTTACGGTCGATGTAGCCATTGCTGCCGGTGTGGCTGAAGTCCAGGCGCATGAAATGGCGGGCATCGGCCGGGTTGCTGGCCAGTGCCTGGTTGATGCCGAAAGCTACTTCCGAGTCGTCGTAACTGCCATGGCGCACGCGGCCATCGATGATCTGTTGGTCACGGCTGGCGGTCTTGGTGATGTAGTTGATCGAGCCGCCGACTGCGCCTGCGCCATGCAGGAACGACGACGGGCCGCCGAGCAGCTCGACGCGGTCCAGCACCCAGGCGTCCACTGGCCGGGTGGCGCTGCTGTAGCCGAGGTTGATGCCGTTGAACAGCTGGGTCACCTGGTTCTGGGTGAAGCCGCGGTAGCTGACGAAGCCGCCATAGCCGGGGTTGGCCGACGCGTTCACGCCGGTCATGGCGTTGATCACATCCTGGCTGTCCTTGGCGCCGCGTTCTTCGATGACGCGGCGGTCCGATACGCTGACCGACGCGGGGGTTTCCCGTGCGGTGAGGCCCAGCCGCGAGCCGGTGCTGATGGGCACGTCCAGTTGCACGCCGGAGGGTGCATCGCGCTCACCGTCGATGGTGGTGGCGTTGAGTTCGACGGCGGCATCGTCCGCCCAGGCAAAGGTGCAGGTGCCCATGAGGAGCACCAGAGAGGTATTGCGGAGCATGTTGTTATGTCTTCCACGCAAAGGTCATGGCTGACGGCAAGCGCGCAGGCAGGCGCGCCCGGCTGAAGTCAGGCGATATGAGTGATGGCTGCGGGGAGGACGACAGGGGGAGCGCGCGGTGTGAGGGCAGGGCGTTGGTAACGGGGCGGCGGTTGCGCCCAGCTGCGCACGACGATGGGCGAAGTGGCAGCGGCGTGTGCAGTGCTGAACGACCAGCTGCTGCTGGCCAGCGGCACGGCCAGGCCGAACGAGGAGCATACCGGGCAGTCGAGCTGGGCCATGTGCTCGTCGCCACCGGCGCCGTCGAGGTCGATGGCCACGCCGTGCTCGCTGTTGATCGAGCAGAAACCACCTTCCAGGCCGGCCAGGCGCAGGCCGCCCATCTGGCCATGGTGCAGGCCACACAGCAACAGGCTGAACAGGACGCTGGCATAGAGCGTCCAGGCAGTCAGGGTGCGAGTGTGCCGGGTGATTTTCATGGCGGCGAATCTATCACCCGGACGAACGGCAGGGTAGTGCCTGTGGGCGCGGGCGTGTCCGCGAAACAGACGACGCGGTGGATGGCACCGGCTTTGCCGGTGTTCGCGGGCAAGCCCGCTCCCACAGGAATCGCGCCAGCTTTTAACATCTGAGCAATACAGTTGCTTCCACAATGCCTGCGAAAATTTTCAGATTTTGAACCCGGCTCAGGCGGCGCGTTCGAGCACGTCCAGCAGTTCGACGAATTCCTGCGCGAGCTTGTGGCGTGGCGCCATGTGCACCAACGGTACCGAGACCTGGTGCGACTCGCGCATCTTGATCGAACTGCTCAGGTACACCGGCAGCACCGGCATGCCTTCGGCGCGCAACTGATCGACCAGGGTCTGGTGCAGCGCGGTGCGCCCGGCGAACTGGTTGACCACCACGCCCTCGACCTGCAGCGCCGGGTTGTGGTCCTGGCGTAGCTCTTCGACCTCGGCCATGACGCTGAGCAGCGCCTGGCGCGAGAAGCTGTCGCAGTCGAACGGGATCAGCAGGCGCTCGGCGGCCACCAGGGCACTGAAGGTGTAGAAGTTCAGCGCAGGTGGGGTGTCGATGTAGATCCGCTCATAGTCCTCGCCCAGCTCGGCCAGCAGCTTGCGCAGCTTGTTGATCTTGAACTTGCTTTCCAGCTTGCTCTGCAGGTCGCTGAGGTCGGGGCTGGCGGTCACCAGGTGCAGGTTGTCGTAGCGGGTTTCGCTGATCGCCATGCGGTGCTTCTTGCCAGCGGCGGTGGCCGGCGAGAGGGTCTGGCGGAAGAAGTCGGCGATACCGGCAGGGATGGCGTCGTCGGTCAGCCCGGTGAGGTAATAGGTGGCGTTGGCCTGCGGGTCGAGGTCGACCAGCAATGTGCGATAGCCCTCGGCGGCGCTGGCCGCGGCGAGGTTGCAGGCGATGCTCGACTTGCCCACGCCACCTTTCTGATTGAAAACCACACGACGCATGAGACGCTCATCCATGAAGTGAAAATGTCAGGTTGGGGTCAATCCTATGACTGAAACACGACAGATTTATGACAACGGTTGAAACAGTAGTTAAGTTCATCTTTTTCGAACCGCAAGCGCTCTGTTGCGGTGGTTTTGCGCTCATGGCCGCTCGACATGGCGCCGGTAGAAATCCAGGGTCGCCAGGTTCTTGTCCTTGGCTTCGAACATGATGTCGAAGTGGTCGAGGAACTGCAGGGCGTAGCGGTTGGTCCAGTCGTTCCACATCTGCGCGCTGTGCTGATACAGGTCACGCTTGTTCACCTTCTCCAGCAACGCCGGGATGGTCAGCTTGCGGTCAGCGTCGAAGCCCAGCGCCAGCAAGCTTTCCGGCGGCTGCGAGTAGTGCATGGTCGGCCGCACCCCACGCCAGCTGTCGATGATCCGGGCCACACGCGGGTCGTGCGGGTCGATGTAGTCACCCTCGTGGATCCAGCAGTGGTGGATGTCCAGCACGACTGGCGCAAGGTCGGCCAGTGCCAGGCAGTCGTCGACGCCATAGGTCTTTTCGTCGTTCTCGAAGGTAATCACGTTGCGTGCCACCTGGGACAACCGTGGCCACACCTGGCGCACACCGGCCGCGCCGAGGCGCCCGGCGATATGCACATTGCACTTGAAGTCCTGAAAGCTTTGGCCGAAGCCCATCATGCGGATCATGTCGGCGTGGTATTCGAATTCGGCCAGACTGTTTTCCACTACCTCGGGGCGGTCCGAGCCGAGCACACAGTACTGGCCGGGGTGAAATGACAGGCGCAAATCCTGCTCCCGAGCCAGCTTGCCGATGGCGGCGAAGCCTTCGGCCATCAGGGCCTGGAACTCGCTGTCGCGATAGAGCGGCGCGACGCTGGGGTGGCTGTAGAGCGGCAGCAGGTCGCTACTCAGGCGCACCATGCGCAGCATCGGCGGCAATTCGCTGACGTAGGCCAGCAGGCGCAGTTGGGCATCGAGGTTGTGCTGCACCAGCTCCAGCAGTTTGGCGCGGGCCGTTTCTTCGCTGGCACTGGTCAGCCAGCGCAGCGTGGTGGTGCGCGGATTGAAGGTGCGTTCGATGGCTTCCAGCGCTTTCACCGACAGGCTGCGGTGCGGGTGGCGGTACATGCAGGCGAAGCCCAGGCGGGGCATGGTCGGTCTCCCGATGAGGAATGTTCGTTGGACCCGGTGGCTGCGAGAACGATCACTTCAAGCCTGTTCCGGCCTCTTCGCGGGTAAACCCACAGGGATAGCGTTGCTCTGAAGTTGCGGTGCCTGTGGGAGCGGGTTTACCCGCGAAGAGGCCGCAACAGGCGAAGTATCGATCCAGGTTCAGGAGCCCGATTTTTCCAGGGCTTGCAGTTCATCCTCGACCTGCTGCATGCGCTGCTCGGCCAGGGCCTGGACCTTTGCATCCCGCGCCGTTTCGCGCATTAGGCCGGTGAGTTTGTCGCTCAAACGCTTGCCTTCCTCGGTCTCTTCCAGCGCCTTGGCCTTGGCCGGGTCGCGGGTGGCGGCGACGATGGTGGCGAATTCGGCGTCGCTGAAGTTCTTCTCGCTGTAGAGCTTGTACAGGTCCTGGCGCTGGTCCTCGACGGTGAGGTGTTTGCGCAGGACGTTGCTGATGGTGGCCGCATCCAGCTGCGGGTGGGTGCGCGTGAGCAGTGCAGCCATGCGCTCGATATTGTGGTCGTAGGCCTCCTGCAGCGGCAGGTTGGCCAGGATCTGCTGTTCGCGGGTGGGCTTCTGGTCGCAGGCGGCGAGGGCGGCAGTGAGCAGCAGGGGGAGCAGCAACTTCTGGATGCGGGGCATTGGGTGGCCTTGGGCGGGTATTTCCGAGAGGGGGATTATAGCGGTGTCGCAGCGGCTGTCAGAAACCGCCTGACAACGGCCATTCCACTGCCAGGCGGATCTGATTGCCATCGAGCTCCGCCTGCGCCGTGTTGCCGCGGTGCACGTTGTGCCGCAGCGAGAAGGTGGTGCCCTTGGCCTTGCCGCTCTGCACCACATAGCGTGCCTCCAGGTCACGTTCCCAGTGCTTGCCACCCTTGCCATAACCCAGGTACGCATAGCCGCCGTTGGGGTCGACATGGCTGCCGTCGATATCGAAACCGCGTACATACAGGGCAGTCAGGCTCAGCCCCGGAATGCCGTAGCCGCCCATGTTCAGGTCATAGCGTGCCTGCCATGACTTTTCGTTGGGTGCGTTGAAGTCGGACATCTGCACGGCGTTGGCTATGTAGATTGCCCCACGCGTGACGTAGTCGAACGGCGTGTTGCCATCCACTTGCTGCCAGCCGAGGCTGTAGCTGTGCGGGCCCTGGTTGTAGCGTGAGACCAGGCTCCAGGTGGTGTTGTCGATACGCCCGGACAGCGCCTTGCCGGCGTCGGTGGTGCGGTACAGGTTGAGGTCCAGGCTCAGGCTGCGGCGGTCGCCCAGGGCCTGGGTGAAGGTGCTGCCAAGGTAGTGCTGGTTCCAGGTGTCTGCGTAGCGTGAGGTGTACAGGCTGCCACTGAAGGCAGCGCCGGGGTTCCACACCAGGCCGGCGAGGTCGAAGCTGTTGCCCTGGCGGCCATCGGAGTAGTTCACCACGAAGCCCTGGTCGTGGCTGGAGGCGTTGCGGTCGGTGCTTTCGTTGAAGTGGCCGGCGACCAGCTTGAGGGTGTCGTTCTCGCTGCTGGTCAGGAACAAGCCCGTGGCGGTTTCGGGGAGCAGGCGGCTGTCGGAGGAGCTGAACACCGGCGTCTTCACCCGCTGTTCGCCCCAGGACAGCACGGTGTTCGATACCCGCAGCTTCAGCGCCGCGCCGCCCCGGCTGTATGCGTTCTTGGGGTGGCCGTCGTTGTCCAGGCTCAGCAGGCGCGCCTTGCCGGCACGGCCGCCACCGCTGTCGAGCTGCACGCCCTGATAGGCGTGGGCATCGACGCCGACGCCGATCAAGCCCTGGGTGAAACCGGACTGGTACGTGCCCATCAGGCCGTAGGCCCATTCCTCGGCCAGGCCGTTACGTTCGCTGCGTGGCTTATAGGCATTGCGCGCGCCGCTGTTACGCCCGCCGTGCTTGTAGTCACGCTGGTCGTAGACCGTGCGATTGAGGATGCTCCAACTGCTGTCTTCGACAAAACCGCTGCTGTGGGACTGCGCCGAGCCCGCGAAGGCAAATGGGGCCAGGCCTGCCAGTGGCAGGGACAAAAGCACAGCGGCGGGGCGCAACAACATGGCGGGAAACGTCCTGGTTCAGGGGGCGCGGAAACGCAGGATGCGTGCGCCGTCGAAGGGGTCGGTGAGGTAGTGGGCATGCACGCCGAAGGTGCTCAGCAGGCGCTCGGGGGTCAGCACCTGCAGCGGCTTGCCGAGGGCTACCAGGCGGCCTTGGTCGAGCACTGCCACACGGTCGCAGGTCAGCGCCTGGTTGAGGTCGTGCAGGGCCACCAGGGTGGTCACCGGCAACGCCTGCACCTGTTGCAGCAGGCTCAGCTGGTGCTGGATGTCGAGGTGGTTGGTCGGTTCGTCGAGCAGCAGTACCTGCGGGCGCTGGGCCAGGGCGCGGGCGATGTGCACGCGCTGGCGCTCGCCGCCGGACAGCGAACTCCAGGACCGTTCACGCAGGTGCGTGGCGTCGAGGTCGGCCAGGGCCTGTTCGACCATGGCCCGGTCTTCGCGGGAAAACGGCGCCAGCGCCGACAGCCAGGGTGTGCGCCCCAGGGCGACGGCGTCGAACACGCTGATCGCGTCGAGGGTGTCGGCCTGTTGCTCGACCAGCGCCAACGCCTGGGCGACGCGCCGGCGCGGCAGGCGCGCCAGGGGCTCGCCGAGCAGCTGCACGTTGCCGCTGCTCGGCGTGCGCAGCCCGGCCAGCAATTTGAGCAGGGACGATTTGCCTGAACCGTTGGGGCCGACGATACCCAGCGTTTCACCGGCCGCCACGCTGAGGTCGATGTTGCTCAGCACACTGGTGCCTGACAGTTGCAGGCCCAGCCCGCTGCAGGCGAGTGGCGCGACGTGCGCGCTGTTCATGATGTTCATGGGCGCCCCCGGCGGCTGACCAGGATCAGGGCGAACACGGGCGCGCCGAGCAATGCGGTGACCACGCCGACTGGAATCACCTGGCCGCCAATCAGCGTGCGCGACAGCACATCGGCAGCAATCAGGAACAACGCGCCGCCCAGCGCGCTGGCCGGCAGCAGGCGGCTATGACCGGGGCCGAGCAGCAGGCGCAGGGCGTGGGGGATGACCAGGCCGACGAAACCGATGGCGCCGACGATCGACACCATCACCGCCGTCACCAGTGCCGCGCAGCTGATCAGCAGCAATTGCGTGCGGCGCACGGCGATGCCCAGCGAAGCTGCCGAGTCGGCGCCGAAAGTGAAGGCATCCAGCGCCCGACGGTGCCACAGGCACACCGCCAGGCCGAACAGCGCCACGGGCAATGCCTGCCACACCGACGGCCAGCGCACGCCACTGAGGTTGCCCAGCAGCCAGAACAGGATGCCGCGTGCCTGTTCGGCGGTGGCCGACTTGGTGATGAGCAAAGCGGTGATGGCGGTGAACAGTTGGGAGCCGGCAATACCGGCGAGGATGACCTGCGCGTGGTTGTTGCTCGGCCCGGCCGCACGGGCCAGCACCAGCACCAGCAAAAAGGCTGCCAGGGCACCGATGAAGGCGCCGCCGGACATGCTCAGGGCGACGCTGCCCAGGCCCAACAGGCCAACCAGCACCGCACCCGTCGATGCGCCGGCGGACAGCCCGAGCAGGTAGGGCTCGGCCAGCGGATTGCGCAGCAGCGCCTGGAGGATCACCCCACAGGTCGCCAGCCCCGCCCCGCAAGCGGCAGCGACCAGGGCGCGGGTCAGGCGGTAGTTCCAGACGATGCCGGCGTCGATCGGGTCGACCGGATAGCCGGCCTGCCACAGGTGGTTGGCCAGCACCTGGTAGACCACCTGTGGCGGCAGGTTGGTTTCGCCGATGGCAGTACCGGCCAGCACGGCCGCGAGCAAGGCCAGCAGGGCCAGGGCGCTGTAGGGCAAAGCTTTCATCATGGCGCCGCTTTACCGCTGGCGAAGGCCGCGGACAAGGTCTGCAGGCCGCGGAACAGGCGGATCCCGGCCTGCATGGCGTCGGCGTCGAGGATGATGATGCGGTTGTTCTTTACCGCATCCATCTGCTTCGTCACCGGGTCGTGGCGGAGGAATTCGAGCTTTTTCCGGTAATCATCGGCGGGGTAGCGGCGGCGGTCCATGCGCGCGATGATCAGCCAGGTCGGGTTGGCCTTGGCCAGGGTTTCCCAGCCTACGGTTGGCCATTCTTCAGTCGACTCGACCACGTTGCGCACGCCCAGGGTGCGCAGCATGAAGTCGGCTACGCCCTGGCGGCCCGCAACATAAGGGTCGATGCCGAGGTCGGCGCTGGAGAACCAGAACAGTGCCGAAGTCTGCGACAGGTCCTTGCCGGCCAGTTGCTGCCGGGCACCCTCCAGGCGTGCCTTGAGGTCGGCATTGAGCGCGGCACCGCGGTCCTGTACGTCGAAGATCTCGGCCAGCTGGCTGATGCTCTTGTAGATGCTGTCGACCTGGAATGCCTGCAGACGGGTGCCGTCGGCGCCGACCAGGTTGTCCTTGCCTTCACAGTCCGAGGGCAGCAGGTAGGTGGCAATGTTCAGTTCGCGGAACTGTTCACGGGTGGCGACCGCGCCCTGGGCGCCGACCATCCACTCGAACTGCACCGCCACCAGTTGCGGGCGCTTGCCGACCACGGCTTCGAAGCTGGGCTCGTTGTCGGCCAGGCGCGGCACCTTGTCGTTCACTGCCTGGTATTCGGGCAAGACGTTGTTGAACCACAAAGAGGTGCCGGCCAGCTTGTCGCCCAGGCCCAGGGCGTAAAGCATCTCGGTGCCGGCCTGGCCGATGGTGACCGCACGCTCAGGCGCGTGGGCGAAGGTCTGCGGCGCGCTGCAGTTGTCGACGGTCAGCGGGTAAAGGGTGGCCGCAGCCTGAGCCAGGCCGGTGAGGCTCAGGCCGGCGAGCAAGGTGGCGATACGGGGCAGCATGCTGGGCGATCTCCTGTCGGACAGTTCTGGTGAGGAACGCACGGACAGGCATCGCCGCAGCCCTGCACGTGCAGGGGCAAGACGGATGGCCATCCCGGACACCCCGCCGGTTGGTGAATGTAGGCCGGCAGGTCTCCTGACTGGTGCGTCCTCGCCCGGCTCCGGCCTTCCCGGACCAGGTCCAGTGGCATCGATGGAGCAGGCTCGGCACCTACAGTTGCGGGGGCAGTTCCGATTGGCACGCCGGGTTGGGCGGGCCCGGGATTCCCTATTAATTCCGTGGTGGAAACCGGCGGGCGGCATGGTAGACCATCCGGCCGCCGGGTGAAACGCTGAATCAGAAGTACTTCAGCCAGTGGATGTCGCGCCGGCGCGCCTTGAGCCGGGCGAACCAGCGCACCGGCAGGTACAGCGCCGCCGCCAGCAGCAGCGCGGCCAGCCACACCGCGCCGATGCCGTCGAAGCCGAAGTAGTCGCCCTGGTTGAGGCCGAACAGCGCCACACAGGCCAGGTACAGCAGCTTGAGCACATACAGGTGCAGCAAGTAGAAGAACATCGGCGCTGCGCCGAGCACCGCCAGGGCGCTGACCCAGCGGGCAAGCCCGGCACGCTCGAAGGCGCGCAGCAACAGCAGGCCGCAACCCAGGGTCAGGGCCAGGAACAGCAGCGAGGGCGGATATTTGGTGATGTTGAAGAAGCTCATCAGCGTCTGGGTGAGCGCCGGGTAGCCGCTCCACGGCGCTTCGCCGTAGCCGTTGTAGAGGCGCAGCACCATGAAGGCGAGCAGGGCGGTGACGCCGGCCATCAGCAGGCGATGCTGGCGCTCGCCGGCATCGCTGCCACGCCCGAACCACGGACCGAGGCCGTAGCCCAGCGCGATCACGCCGATCCACGGCAGCACCGGGTAGGAGGTGCGCAGGCGCAGGTTCTCCGAGACCTCCAGCCAGCCGCGGTCATGCAGGATCGCCCACGGTACATGCAGGGCTGATTGCGCGTCGAAGTGCAGGCCATCGAGCAGGTTATGGCCGGCGATGATCAGCGCGCCCACGGCGAGCAGGGCCGGACGCGGCAGCCACACCAGCAGCGACAGGGCGATCATGCTTACGCCGATGGCCCAGATCACTTGCATGTAGACCACGCTCGGTGGCAGCTGGAAGGTCCAGGCGAAGTTGACCAGGGTGAATTCCAGCACCACCAGGAACAGCCCGCGCTTGAACAGGAACGCCGACACATCGCTGCGACCCCGGTACTTCTCGCCATACAGCCAGGCCGACAGGCCGGTGAGCAGGACGAACACCGGTGCGCACAGGTGGGCCAGGGTACGGCTGGCGAACAGCGAAGGGTCGGTGGCATCGATGGCCATCGGGTCGCTGACCTGGCGGTGCAGGAAGAAGGTTTCGCGCACGTGGTCGAGGAGCATGAACAGGATCACCAGGCCGCGCAGGGCATCGATGCTCTGCAGGCGCTGGGTGAGCAGGGTGGGGGTGGCTGAGGCGCTGGTCATGGAAGGCGGTCGCAAGCAGGAATGAATGTCAAATGAAACGTTATCCTATAACTATTTGGTTGGCTTCTGATAGTGTTTTTTATGTTGCCTGTGCCGGCCTCTTCGCGGGCAAGCCCGCTCCCACAGGTTCACCACCCTTTTCAAATGAGTGGAAATCCTGTGGGAGCGGGCTTGCCCGCGAAGAGGCCGGGACAGGCGGTTCAAGTCAGAAGGTGTAATCCACGGTAGCGAAGTAGGACCTTGGCGCGCCCATCACCCACTGCTCGCCACTGAACACCGATGCCACATACTCCCGGTCGAACAGGTTGTTCACCTGCAACCCCAGCCGAACATCCGGCAGCACCTGCCAGCCGATGTTGGCATCGACCACGGTGTACCCCGGCGCACTCTGGCTATTGGCCGTGTCGGCATAACGCTCATCCACATAGCGTGCGCCAATCCCCGCCTCGACCTGCTGGCCGAAGCCTTTGGTCAACCACAGGTTGGCCGTGCGCCGTGGCACGTTGGCCGGGCGGTTGCCGGCACGGTCCTGGGCTACGCCTTCGACCACTTCGTCGAAATCATCGTACTGCGCCCGCACCAGCGACGCATTGGCCGACAGCTGCCACTGCTGCCCCAGGGCCAGTTCCAGCGACGCCTCCAGGCCGTCGGAGGTCTGCTGCCCGGCCTGTTGCGCCTCGTGGGTGATCGGGTCATCCACCAGCAGCTTGTTCTTGACGATATGGAACGCCGCCAGCGTCCATTCGCCACGGCCTTCCCAGAAGCGCTGCTTGAGGCCCAGCTCGGTCTGCTTCGCCTCGGTCAGGTCGTAGTGCATCTGTGTCGGGCTGAGGCTGACCAGATTATCCACCCCGTCCTCGCTGGTGGAGTACTGACCATACAGCGACAGGTCGTCGGTGACGGCGAACACCAGCCCGGCCCGCCAGTTGCCGCCTTGCAGGCTGCGGTCGCTGCGGCTGCCATCGATCAGGTTGTCGCGGTCGATGTGGTTCTGGTCGCGGCGCACGCCGGTCACCAGCGACAGGCGCTCGGTGAGCTGCAGGCGGTTCTCGGCGAACAGGGCGAAGGTGTGGGTGGTGGACAGTGTTTGCGGGCGTGTTGGCGAGGCGCTGTGGAACCAACCCGGGGTCGGCTGCCACGGGTCGATGTAGTCGCCGCCGACGTCGTTGTACGGCCGATTGCTGTCGACGTTGAAGCGCACCTTGTTGTATTCGACACCGACCAGCGTCTTGCTGGCCAGGCCGAGCAGGCGGTGGTCGAAGGTGAAGGTCTGGCGGTCACCGATCTGCTCCTGGTTGTGCTTGATCTCCAGGTAGCTCTGGCGCTCCAGTTGCTCGCGGTCGGCGTCCCAGCTGTAGTTCTCGGCATTGCGCCAGTGGCGACGGCTCTTGATGTAGTAGAGCTGGTTGGTGGCGCTGAGCTGGTCATTGATCGCCCAGTCGGTGGTGAAACGGGTCCACTCGTCGTGGTAGCGCTGCACGTCGTTCTGGACGTTGTAGTTGTTCTTGCGCAGGCTGCTGCGGTAATGCCCGTCGATCAGCGGCGTGCCATAGTAGTTGGCCGGCAGGGCGTCACCGCGCTCGTGGGCGAGGGTGAAACTCAGGTCGTCGCTGGCATCGAAACGCAGCGCGGCACTGAGGGCCAGGCTGCGCGAGTCGGTGCGGTCGACCCAACCGTTGCCGGCTTGCTGGTTCAGGGTCAGGCGATAGCTCAGCCGCTCGCTGAGGCTGCCGCCGCTGTCCAGGCCCAGTTGCTGGCGGTCCCAGGAGCCGTAGCCCAGGCGCAGGCGGTTGTGGATGTCGCCAGCGAAGGGTTTTTTCGGGATCACGTTGATCACCGCGCCGGTCGCGCCTTCGCCATAAAGCACCGAAGCCGGGCCGCGGATCACGTCGATCTGCTCGACCATCCACGGGTCGACCGGGAAGGTCTGGGTACCGGCTCCGGTGTACAGGCGCGCGCCGTCGAACAGGGTCATCACCGAGCCATGGCCGGTGAATCCGCGTGCCGACAGGCCGGTGCCGCCATCGCCCGGGTTACCGATGAAGGTGATGCCGGGCGAGCGGGTCACGGCGTCCTGCACGGTGAGGTTGTTGCGTTGTTCGATCTGTTCGGCCGTGATGCTGCTGGTGCTGGCCGGGGTTTCCAGGGCACTGAGGTGCAGCCGTGAACCGGCCTCGGTCGGCGTGGCCAGGTCGACGCGCTGTGGGTCACGGGTATCGGTGATGGCCGTGGAGGGGAGGTTCAGCACAGGTTCGTCGGCCAGGGCCGGCAGGGTAACGGCCAGGCAGGCCGCCAGGGGGTGAAGCTTGATGAGTCGGGACATGTCGTTCCACTGCTGCAGGAATGAATGGATCCCGGTGGAAAACACGCAAAGGCGCACCCCGTACGCAGGCGCACGCGGATACCGGCCTGCGCCCGCCCACCGCGGGTTGCCAAGTGACGCTTCAGGCCGGTCTCCGGGCTTGCGAGAATCATGAGTCCTTCACCTTCCCATGCTGGTGCACAGTGGTGTGTCGAAGGCATCGCTCGCTTACCGTTGCGGGGGCAGCGCCGGACTTGTCGTGGACCACGACGCACCGGCTTCCCGTTTCACCCTGCGCACGGCGGCGCAGGACACCTGAAACTGCCGCGTATCTGAACATCCCGACACTGCCTCGTCAAATGTCGCAGCATCGGAAAATAACGGCGAATCAGTTCTTTAAGAGTGCTCCCTGAATTTTTTTCGAACTTTTCTGCGCGGCGTTGCCTCGAAGCGCTCGTTAGTCATTCGTATTACTGTCATGGAGACTTCAGGTATGTTCACCCGTAATCTGCTTCGCCAATCCTGCCTCCTCGCTTTGCTCGGCAGCCCATTGTTGGCAAGCGCTGCGCCCAGCACTGAGCCGCTGTTCAGCGTCGGCCTGTTGGGTGCATACAACAAATTCAAGTTCGAAGGTGGCAGTGATTCCGACAAGGAGCACATGGGCCAAGGTGGTGTGTTTGCCACGTTCGGCAACAAGCTGACCGCTGAATCGGGCTTCATCTACCAAGCCGGCGTCGAAGCCAAATACGGCAAGAAGAACGACGACAAGCTCAAGGAGGCGCAAGCCGACCTCGACCTTGGCTGGCGCGCGGCGCTGGATGCGCGCAACTTCGTCGATGTCATCGTGGGCGGTGGCTACAGCTGGACCCGCTTCGAGCCCGAGATCAACGACCTCGATACCAAGCTCACCTACAAATCGCCCTTCGCCAAGGCGGCGCTGGGCTACAACCATCAGTTCGATGCATCCACCTTGCGTGTGGAAGTGGGCGCGCGTCACACCATCGACGGGCGTGCACGGTTGAAGGTGGATGATTTTGGCAGCGACACGGTGGACATGAAAGACCGTACCAACCCTTATGCCGAAGTCACGCTGCTGATGAACCAGCAGGGCGGCATGCCGGTGCAGGCGGGCGTGTATTACACCCGCACCGAGTACAAGCTCGATGAGGATTCGCCAGTGGCGGACAACACCAAGCTCAAGCGTGACGAATTTGGCTTCAAGGTTGGCCTGGCCTTCTGAGACAGCGTTGAGCAGGATCGGCCTTTTCGCGCTTCAGTCGCGAAAAGGCCTTACCGGCTAGCGCCCACGTCGGCGCGACACCCGAGCCTCGATGTTTTTGCGCCCGATCAGCAGCGCTGGCTTCTCCACCACCGGCTCATCGGCCAGCCACTTGTACATCACCAGGCAGTCGACCAACCCCAGGCGCGCGTGGCGATAGGCCTTGGGCAGGCGGCCCACGGTCTCGAAGCCGAGCCGGGTCCACAGCGCCACCGCCACCTCGTTGCTCGCCACCACCGAATTGAACTGCAACGCCAGGAAGCCCTCCTGGCGTGCCAGCTTCTGCGAGTGCTCGCACATCAGCCGGGCCACACCACGGCCACGGGCGGCCTCGCAGACCATGTAGCCGCAGTTGCCGACATGGGCGCCGGGGCCTGCGGCGTTGGCCTTGAGGTAGTAGGAACCGAGCAGCGCGCCGTCTTCCTCGGCCACCAATGTGTGCAGTGGCTGTTGCAGCCACAGCTGGCGAGCTTGCTCGACGGTCAGCTCGGGGTCGAAGGCGTAGGTTTCGCGGGCCTGGACGATGGCCTGGAAGGTCGGCCAGAAACGCTCGAAATCGTCGGGCGTCATGGGGCGAATGTGGATCATGGCGGTTCCTGCAATGGCTAGGCCGCCAAGTCTGGGTGGCGCGGCGCCGTCGCGCAAGGGCGGCGACGCCGTCGGGCTTCAGCCGTTGGCCTTGCCCACCGCATCCAGGGCGCGGGCCGAGTAGACCAGTGCGGCCCCGGCATTCATCGCCACGGCTACACCCAGCGCCTCGGCGATCTCCTCACGGGTGGCGCCATGCTTGACGGCTTGCTGTGAGTGCACGGCGATGCAGCCGTCGCAGCGGGTGGTGACGGCCACGGCCAGGGAGATCAGTTCGCGGGTCTTGGCGTCCAGGTGGTTGGTCTTGGCACCCGCGCCGCTGGCGGTCATGTAGCCGGCCACGGTGTCGGGGGACAATTGCTTGAGATCGCCGATGCCGGCCATCAACTGCTTACGGTAGGCGTCCCAGTCCATCATGCTCATCGTCTTCACCTTGGTAAGGTTGCGAGTGGAGCTTTCATGCTAGTCGAAGCGCGGGAGGCGAGACTTGTACTTTAGTGCTGGCCAGCAGTGAGCGGCCAGAAAAGGCCGCTTCTGCAATGGCCAACGTGTCGGTCAGATATAGACGAACACCAGCACCAGGGCGGCGACCACCAACCACTTCTCCAGGTAGTAGCGCATGCGGTTGCGCTTCTTCAGCGCCTTGCCACGTTCGCGGATCTTGTAGATGCGGGTGAACAGGCGGTTGATGCCGCCGGTCTTGTCGCCGGCGTCGTTGGGCGCTGCGGCGGCGGCCATGACGTTGCGGCTGAACCAGCGGTTGAACGCGGTGGCCCAGCGGTACTTCAGCGGGCGCTCGATGTCGCAGAACAGGATGATGCGGTTGTGCTCGGTGGTGTTGGCCGCGTAGTGGATGTAGGTCTCGTCGAAGACCACGCCCTCGCCATCGCGCCAGGAGTATTTCTCGCCGTCCACATCGATGTAGCAACCGTCATCGTTCGGCGTGTCCAGGCCGAGGTGGAAGCGGTACGAGCCGGCATACGGGTCACGGTGACGGACCAGCTTGGCACCCGGCGGCAGGGTAGCGAACATCGCCGCCTTGACCGTGCCGATGCCTTGCAGCAGCTCGGTGGTGCGCGGGCACAGGCTCATCGCCGAGGGGTGGCTTTCGCCGTACCACTTCAGGTAGAAGCGCTTCCAGCCGGTCTTGAAGAACGAATTGAAACCGACGTCGTCATAATTGTCGGACTTCTTGATCTCGCCCACGTGCAGCAGCTGCTGGCCTTCGGCACGGATCTCCTGCCAGTGGTCCATCAGTGGCTGCAGTTCGGGGAACGCCTCGACCGGCAGATAAGGCTTGGCCGGGTGCTTGGAGAACAGGTACAGGAAGCTGTTGACCGGGGCCAGGAAGCTGGAGTGGTCGCCCAGCTGACGGGTCAGCTTGTGGCGTACCCGACCGCGCAGGTGAACATAGGCGATCGAGAGGACGAAGATCAGTACGAGTGCGATTTTCATGGACGTTTACTTGTCGAAAAATGGCCATGCGCCATGGCATGAGCTCGCCAGCATAAACAATCATGGGGGCAGTTTGTACTTATTGTTACGTTAATGCGGGGCGACATTGGTGTAAGGCCCTTAAGCGTGCAAAAACGTTTCACGTGATGGAGTTCACATGATTCAGGACATTCGCCCGAGTGGCACCCCATTCAAAAGGTTGTTTTTCGCCTTGCCGGTCAGCGACGCCCAACGCCGTGCGATCAGCCAGTGGCGGCGTGGCCTGAACCTGCGCAGCGGCAAGCCGGTACCGAGCGAAAACTTCCACCTGACCTTGCTGTTTCTCGGTGATGTGGATGCGGCGCAGGTGCCGGCCATCTGCGCGGCGGTGGACAACCTGGCGCGGCCGGTTGCGTCGTTGCGCCTGCTGCTGGACCAGCTGAATACCTGGCAGCGCGCCAATGTGCTGGTGCTGGAGCCGCAGGAAACCCCCGCCGCCTTGCGCCAGTTGGTCTATGGCTTGCAGCAGGCGTTGTTGCCGATGGGCTTCGAAGAACAGGCCCGCGAGTACCGTCCGCACCTGACGCTGTCACGGGACTTTCGTGGCCAGGCCCCGGAGGCGGCCGTAGCGCCCGAGTTCCCTCTCAGCGCCCGGCATTTCACTCTGTACGAATCGCGCAAGGGCCGTTACTGGCCGCTGGCGCAGTGGCCGCTGGCGTAATAGCTCGGCTCGTTTCCAGAGGTTGATGCGATCTCTGTGTGAACAATGTCCGCAAGAGCGCTGCGATACCTGTGGGAGCGGCTTTAGCCGCGAAGCAGGCGACGCGGTGGATGGCACCGGCCTTGCCGGTGTTCGCGGGTGAACCCGCTTTCACAAGAGCCGTGCGATACCGATGTGCAGGTCACACCGGCAGGCTCTGGTAGGGCAGTTCATCCCCCGGGCTGCGGGCGAACTGGCGCTTGTACTCGCGGCTGAACTGCGAAGTGCTCTGGTAGCCCACCCGATGCGCCGTCTGTGCCACCCCGAGCCCCTCACCGATCAGCATCTGCTGCGCCTTGAGCAGGCGCAGGCGCTTGAGGTACTGCATCGGCGCCATGTCGGTGCAGCGTTTGAAGTGCTCATGGAAGGTCGATACGCTCATATTGGCGCAGGCGGCCAGTGCCTCGACACTCAGCTGCTCGGTGTAATGTTCGCGCAGGTGCGTGAGCGCCGCGCCGATCCGGGCGAAGTGCCCCTGCTGTTCCACCAGCGCGCGCAGCACCCCGGCCTGGGGGCCGCGTAGCGCGGTGTACAGCACCTCGCGTACTCGCCCCGGGCCCAGCACCTTGGCGTCCACAGGGTCTTGCAGGCACTGCAGCAGACGCTCCACCGACTCACGCATCGGTGCATCGAGCGCCGCCGACGTCATCGACTGTGGCGTTTGCGCCTGCACTGCAGGGTCGGGTGCCAGGGCCATGCTTTGCACCAGTTCACCCAGCACAGCGCGGTCGATGTCCACCGCCACGCCCAGCAGCGGCTCGTCGGTGGTGGCAAAGGTTTCGCACATGAACGGTACCGACAGCGCTTGCACCAGATAATGGCCGGCGCCGTATTCCAGGGTGCGCGGGCCGAGGCGCGCCAGCTTGCTGCCCTGGGCCAGGATCATCAGGCTCGGCTCGTAGATCTGCGGGCTGCTGGCCACATAGTGGTCCCAGCTCAGCACCTGTACCTGGGGCAGGTGCGTGGGTACGAAACCCGGGCGGGTGGCCAGGCTGCGGATCAGCGAGCACAGCGGGGCGTTGGCATCGACGTGGCGGGTCAGTTGCATGAGGAACCTGGGCAGAGAATCAGACAGTCGCATCATCGCAGATCGGCAGGCCAGCGCCAGATGGTCGCTGGCAGGTTCGGAGAATCAGGCATGGATGCCGGAGAATCAGCCGTGTGCGGGCCGGGCGAGGGCGAGCAGAATGCGCAGCCTGAATCGTTTCACTTCCCTGTGAGGTCCCGCATGTACACCGCCATCGGTTACGCCGCCCAAACCCCGACCAGCCCCTTGGCCCCCATGTCCTTCGAGCGCCGCGCCCCGCGCCCGGACGACGTCGCCATCGAGATCCTCTACTGTGGCGTTTGCCATTCCGACATCCACCAGGCGCGCAACGAATGGGGCATCGCCGTGTACCCGCTGATGCCCGGCCACGAGATCATTGGCCGGGTCACCGCGGTGGGTGACCAGGTCACCTCGCACAAGGTCGGCGACCTGGTCGGTGTCGGTTGCATGGTCGACTCCTGCCGCCACTGCGAGGCCTGCGCCAAGGGCCTGGAGCAGTACTGCCTCGAAGGCCCGACCATGACCTACGCCACCCCGGACCGGGTCGATGGCAGCAACACCATGGGTGGTTATTCCAGCAGCATCGTGGTCAGCGAGCACTTCGTGGTGCGCATCCCGGCTGGCATGGACCTGCCCAGCGCGGCGCCGATCCTTTGCGCAGGCATCACCACCTACTCGCCGCTCAAGCACCATGGCGTCGGCCCCGGCCACAAGGTCGGCATCCTCGGCATGGGCGGGCTGGGCCACATGGGCATCAAGCTGGCCAAGGCCCTGGGCGCCGAAGTGACCCTGTTCACCCGCTCCCGGGCCAAGGCCGAGGAAGCCCGCCGCCAGGGTGCCGACCATGTGATCGTGTCTACCGATGCCCAACAGATGCGCGCGGCGGCGGGCCGTTTCGACTTCCTGCTCGACACCATTCCCGTGCAGCACGACCTCAATCCGTATCTGGAGACCCTGAAGTTCGACGGCGTGCACATCCTGGTGGGCCTGATCGAGCCGATCGACCCGGCCGTGCATGCCGCCAACCTGGTGATGAAGCGTCGGGTGCTGGCCGGTTCGCTGATTGGCGGCATCGCCGAAACCCAGGAAGTGCTGGACTTCTGTGCCGCCCATGACATCCGTTGCGACATCGAGATGCTCGACATCCGCAACATCAACCAAGCCTACGAACGCATGATCGCGGGTGATGTGAAGTACCGCTTCGTGATCGACATGGCCACCCTGCAGGGCTGAACCAGCCGTTAGCCTGCACCGGCCTCTTCGCGGGTAAACCCGCTCCCACAGGTACTGCGCTTGCCTCAGGCTGAGTGCTATTCCTGTGGGAGCGGGTTTACCCGCGAAGAGGGCGGTGCAGGATTGCACGATCAGCGCCTTGTCACACTTTTCCACAACAGGCATCCCCCAATGCTGCCATGGTTGTGAGGCCCCGGCGTGACGCGTACCATGCGGGCAATCCTTCCAATAACAAACCCGTGCCTCAGCGCGGCCGATACTTGGCCCCTGACGCGCGTCCTTTCGCCTTGCCTGCGGAGAACAGATTCCAGCCCATGAACGGACCCATCCCCACCAACCTGCCGCCGACCGCGGGTGCTGGCAGCTGGCTGAGCGTGATTGCCCTGGCCCTGGCGGCCTTCATCTTCAATACCACCGAGTTCGTCCCGGTAGCGCTGCTCAGCGACATCGGCCGCAGCTTCGACATGACCACCGCGCAGGTCGGCCTGATGCTGACCATCTATGCCTGGGTGGTGGCGCTGGCTTCGCTGCCGATGATGCTGCTTACCCGCAACATCGAGCGCCGGCGCCTGCTGCTGTTGGTGTTCCTGGTGTTCATCATCAGCCACCTGCTGTCGTGGTTGTCGCAAAGCTTTGCCATGCTGCTGGTCAGCCGCATCGGTATCGCCCTGGCCCACGCCGTGTTCTGGGCCATCACCGCGTCGCTGGCCGTGCGCGTGGCGCCGCCGGGCCAGCAGGCCAAGGCCCTGGGATTGCTGGCGACGGGCACGACCCTGGCGATGGTGCTGGGCATCCCGTTGGGGCGCGTGGTGGGCGAAGCGCTGGGCTGGCGCATCACCTTCCTCAGCATTGCCGCGGTGGCGCTGGTGACCATGCTGTGCCTGATGAAGTCGCTGCCGTTGCTGCCGAGCCAGAACTCCGGTTCGCTGCGCAGCCTGCCGATTTTGTTCAAGCGCCCGGCGCTGGTGATTACCTACCTGCTGGTGACGCTGGTGATCACCGCGCAGTTCACTGCCTATAGCTACATAGAGCCCTTTGCCTTGCACGTGGCGCAGATCGGTGGTGAGCGCACCACGCTGTTGTTGCTGTTGTTCGGTGGCGCTGGCGTGTTCGGTTCGCTGTTGTTCAGCCGCTACAGCGACCGTTACCCGCATGGGTTCCTGGTGGGTTCGATCGGGGTGCTGGCGGCTTGCCTGCTGTTGCTGCTGCCGCTGTCGGGCAATTTCTATGTGTTTGCGGCGTTGAGCATGTTCTGGGGCGTGGCGATTCTCAGCTTCAGCCTGGCGCTGCAATCCAAGACCCTGAAGCTGGCGTCCGATGCCACCGACGTGGCCATGGCGCTGTTCTCCGGCATCTACAACATCGGCATCGGTGGCGGGGCGTTGCTGGGCAGTATCGTCAGCAGTCAGATGGGCGTGGCCGATATCGGCATGGTTGGCGGCAGTGTGGCGGTGGTCGGGTTGCTGCTGGCAGTGGCCAGTACCCGGCGATTCCGCGAGGCCCTGAGTCATTGAAGAACCGCACCGGCCTCTTCGCGGGTGAACCCGCTCCCACAGGTACTGCACTGCCTTCAAAACTGGTGCAATCCCTGTGGGAGCGGGTTTACCCGCGAAGAGGCCAGCGCAGGCAATATCAACTCTCAGCTCAGCACGGCCGCCCATGCGGAAACAAGGAGCAACCCTGCCAAGCCCCGGTTGAACCACCGCAACCGCCCAGGCGCCTGCAACCAGCGCGCACTACCTACCCCCAACAGGGCCCACACCGCCATGCACGGCACGGCAATCAGCAGAAACACCAGGGCCAATTGCCACACCGGCAGCGTCGGCGCCGCAAACACGCCAATCACGGCCACTGCCATCATCCACACCTTTGGGTTGACCACCTGCAACGATGCTGCGCTGACTGCGCCGAACGGCTTGCCGCCTGCCGTATCCAGCGGCTCGCCGGCACTGCGCAACATGCGCCAGGCCAGCCAGCTCAACCACAGCACCCCGGCCCAGCTCATCGCCTGCTGGGCTGTTGGATGGCGCAGCAGCGCCTCACCCAGCCCCAGGCCGACCAGCAACACGATTGTCGCCGCCGCACCGCAGGCCGCCAGGATCGGTGCCAGGCTTGCGCGCAGGCCTTGCCGGGCGCCGTGGGCGAGGATCAGCAGGTTGGTCGGCCCCGGGCTGATGCTCGAGACCAGCGCGAAAAGCATGAAAGGTAACAACGATTGCGACATGGGAACGGCTCCGAATGCTCAGGGCCCCATGGTCGCCATTGACGGCTTGTCAGTCTGGAAGGTTTGAGCAGCGGCGTCGGTAGTCGGCCGGGGTCAGCCGATAGGCACGACGGAACCAGCGACCCAGGTGGCTCTGGTCGGCAAAGCCAAGGGTCATGGCCACCTCGGCAGGTGTCTGGCCGTGAGCAAGCAGGCGCCGGGCACGGGCCAGCCGCAGCTGGACCAGGTAGGCATGGGGCGCCAGGCCGAAGGCCGCCTTGAAGGCGCGGGTCAGGCGGAAACGGTCGACCCCACAGGCCTGGGCAACCTGTTCCAGGCCGATGTCCTGGTCGAAATGGGCGTGCAGGAAATCACGCGCCCGCTGTGCGGTCAGTGGTAGGCGCGGGTCGGGGTTGAGGCGCTTGCGCCAGTGCAGGTGGCGGGTCAAGGTGGCCAGCAGGGTGTCCATGGCCGTCTGGCGCACGATGCGCAACTCCTGGCCATGCACCGCCTGGAACGCCAGGGCGATAGCCTGGGCCAGGCGCTGGTCGTGGCACAAGGTGTCGGCGAAACGCGGCAGGCTGTCACCGGGGGCCTGTTCGAACAGCGCCCGCAGCTCGGTGTCCAGCCAGTTCGGTTCAAGGTACAGGGTCGAGTAGGTGAAGCCTTCGGCAGTCGGGGCATGGCCGTCGTGAAGGTCGCCGGGTTCGAGCAGGAAGACCTGGCCTGCAGTGCTCTGGTGGCGAACCCGACGGCAGTTGAACTGCTGCACGCCCTGCTCGGTGAAACCGACCAGAAAGCTGTCGTGCCAGTGCGGGTCGTAGGCGTGCCCGACAAAATGCGCGCGAACCGACTCGATGCCGGTGTCGGCGTCCTGCTTGAGGTCGATCCAGTTGCTCATGGCGCTGCGCTGCTGACGGGGAGGGCAGTTCACCTTACTCCAGATGCGTTAGCCGGTTTAGAACAATTGTGCAGGCTGCAGCGCGGCAAAACGCTCGCGCAGCCACAAGTGCAGTTGCGTCACCGCGGGCGACAGCTGCTTGCGGTGCGGGCACACCAGCGTCACCGGCGTGGCTTCGCCCTGATGCTCCGGCAACAGGACTTCCAGTTCGCCGGCGGCTATGTTGGCACTGACGTCCAGCCACGACTTGTAGACGATGCCTTCACCTTCCAGCGCCCAGCGCCGCACCACGTCGGCGTCGTCGCTGACCAATGGCCCGCGCACCTGCACGGTGCGGTTGCCCAGCTGCCATTTGTCGTATACGCGGTTGTGCTGCAGGTACAGCAGGCAGTCATGCTGTTGCAGCTCTTCGGCTGTGCGGGGGCGGCCATGGCGGGCCAGGTAGGCGGGGGATGCCACCACCACGCGACGGTTCCAGGGCGCCAGCGGCAGGGCGATATAGTTGGCGTCCTGGTTGAGGCCATATCGGATGGCGATGTCCACCGGGTCACGGCTGAAATCGGCCATCTGGTCGGAAAGGAAGAAGCGCAGGCTCAACGCCGGGTGCTCGCGGCGAAACGCACTGAGCCAGGGCAGCAACAGGTTGCGGCCGATGTCGGAAGGCGCGGACACCTGCAACACCCCGCGCAAGGTGCTGTGGCTGCCGTGCAGCTGTTCGTGGCCCTGGCGCAGGGTGTCGAGCACGCGCTGGGCGGTGGGCAGGTAGAGTTCGCCCTCGGCGGTCAGGCGCAGGCTGCGGGTGGTGCGGGCGAACAGGCGCACGTCGAGGTCGCGCTCCAGGCGCTTGATCGCGGCGGCCACTTGCCCGGGCAGCAGGTCGGCTTCATGGGCGGCAGCGGTGAAACTGCCCAAGGCGCTGCTGCGCACGAACAGCTCCAGGTCGGTGAAACGGAGCATTTTCACTCCAAAGGTGAAAGTGTTGCTGCATTCTGCCGCTTTTTCCGGTTTGCAGGAAAGATAAGATGCGCGACAAATCCCGTTTCGTTGATTGGAGTTGCAGCATGGATACCGTCTCCCTGGCCAAGCGCCGTTACACCACCAAGGCCTACGATGCCGCCCGCAAGATTCCCCAGGCCACGGTCGATGCGCTGCTCGAACAGCTGCGCCACAGCCCGTCCTCGGTCAACTCGCAGCCTTGGCATTTCGTTGTCGCCGACAGCGCCGAAGGCAAGGCCCGCCTGGCCAAGGCCACCGACGGCCGTTTTGCCTACAACTCGCCGAAAATCCTCGATGCTTCGCATGTAGTCGTATTCTGCACCCGCACCGATATGACCGAGGCGCACCTGAATGCGGTGCTTGAGCAGGAACAGGCCGATGGCCGCTTCCGCGACGAGCAGGCACGGGCAGGGCAGAACCAGAGCCGTCGCGGCTATGTGGACCTGCACCGTTTCGATCAGAAAGACCTGCAGCACTGGATGGAGAAGCAGACCTACCTGGCCTTGGGCACCGCGCTGCTGGGTGCTGCGGCACATGGGCTGGATGCGACGCCGATCGAAGGGTTCGATAGCAAGGTGATGGATGCTGAGCTGGGGCTGCGTGAGCAAGGCTACAGCAGCGTCGTGGTATTGAGCCTGGGCTATCGCAGCGAGGCGGACTTCAATGCCGGGCTGAGCAAATCGCGCCTGCCGGCGTCGACAGTCTTCACCTTCCTGTAAGTGCGTTATCGGCAGTGGCGGCCTCTTCGCGGGTAAACCCGCTCCCTCAGGGATATCACCGACCTTGAAGCCGGTGGAGACCTTGTGGGAGCGGGCTTACCCGCGAAGAGGCCAGCACTGCCGACACATTCGTCATGCATGAACGATACTGAGAAGCCCACTGACCGCTTCTGGATCTTGCCATGCCTGACCTGACCCCCAGCGAACAGATCGACGCCCGCATCGCCGTCCTGGACGGCTGGCGCGGCCCGGCCCTCGCACGTCTGCGAGCCCTGATCCACCAGGCCGACCCCGACGTGCTGGAGGAAGTGAAATGGCGTGGCGTCCCGGTCTGGTCCCACGCCGGCATCCTCTGCACCGGTGAAAGCTACAAGGACAAGCTCAAGCTGACCTTCGCCAAAGGCGCGCGACTGGCCGACCCCGCAGGCCTGTTCAATGCCAGCCTCGACGGCAACACGCGCCGCGCCATAGACGTGTTGGAAGGAGATGAAATCGACGAACAGGCGTTCATCAACCTGATCCGGTCAGCCGTGGCACTCAACGCGAACAAGGACTGAGCGGCAGCTACCAAAGCGCGGCCGAAGCCGCCGTCAAAGCCCGCCCGAACACCGCGATCGCCGTGTCCACCTCGGCCTCGCTGGTAAACCGCCCGATACTCACGCGCACGCTCTTGCGTGCCCGCGCTTCATCGAGCCCCAGCGCCAACAGCACATGCGAAGCGGCATTGCTCGCCGAGTTGCAAGCCGATGTGGTCGACAGCGCCAGTTCACTGGCCAAGGCCATGCTGTTGAAACCGTTGGCTTCGATGCACAGGTTCAGGGTGTGAGGGATCCGCTGCAGGGCGCAGCCATTGAGGCTGACCCCCGGCAATGCCAGCAACCCATCACGCAGGCGCTTGGCCAAATGTTCGATACGCTGGTGCTCGCTGTCACCCGGCTCACCGGCCAGGGCGAAGGCACTGCCCATGCCGACGATCTGGTGCGTCGGCAAGGTACCCGAGCGCAGCCCTTGCTCATGCCCGCCACCGTGGATCTGCGCACGCATCAATTCACGGGCGCGAGGCCCGACATACAAAGCGCCGATACCTTTTGGCCCATAGACCTTGTGCGCCGAAAACGACATCAGGTCCACCGCCATTGCCTGCAGGTCAATGGCCAGCTTGCCGACCGCCTGGGCCGCATCCACATGCAGCAGGGCGCCATGGGCGCGAACCCGTTCGCCAATGGCAGCGAAATCGGTGACAGTGCCCAGTTCATTGTTGACGGCCATCAGCGACACCAGGCGGGTGTCCGCGCGCAGCGCAGCCTGCACGGCGTAGGGCTGGATCAGGCCGCCGGCGTCCGGCGCCAGGCGGGTGATGGCCCAGCCCTGGCGCTCCAGTTCCTTGACCGTATCGAGCACGGCCTTGTGCTCCAGCTGGCTGGTGATCAAGTGGCCAGGCTGGGCCATGCCCTGGGCGATGCCCTTGAGTGCCAGGTTGTTCGACTCGGTGGCGCCCGATGTCCAGACAATGTCGTCGGCGCGGGCGCCAACCCGCTCGGCCACTTGCCGACGGGCCTGCTCGACCACTTCGCGTGCGGCCTGGCCGTAGGCGTGGCCACTGGAGGCGGGGTTGCCGAAGTTAACCTGGCGACCGAGGCAGGTGAGCATGGTTTCGATGACCCGGTCGTCGACCGGAGTGGTGGCGGCGTAGTCGAAATAGAGGGGGGCGCTAGGCATGGGGCGGGTCCGTGCAATGTTGCCGTGGTGTCGGCAATCGTTGCATCAAGCCTAAGCGCTTGGGGAAAAATGATTTTGCTTTTTATGCTGCAGATAGCCGGTTAATGGAGAATGTTTTTCTCTACTGATAAATCAGTTGGAAATGCTTTTTCTCTCTGTGGGCCCAGGCGAGCCCACAGTGCCATGAGCGCTTCAGGCAGGCTCCAGCGCCCGTTCTTCTTCGGCCACCACGCGCTCGCACAATTCGATGATTTGCTCGCGCATCCAGCGGTTGGCCGGGTCCTGGTCGGTGCTCTCATGCCAGTACAGGTGAGTCTCCAGCGCTGGCACCTCCACCGGCAGCGGCTGGAAACGCAGCTGGTGGCGGCGGGCGAAGCGCTCGGGCACGGTCATGGCCATGTCGGTCTGCTGCAACACCTGCGAAGCCATCAGGTAATGCTGGGAGCGCAGCGCGACCTTGCGTTGCACGCCCATCTTGCCCAGTGCCAGGTCGACGTAGCCCAGGCCGTTGCGGCGGCTGGAGATATGGATATGGGTCATGCCCAGATAGTTGTCGAGGGTCAGCTTGGTATCGGCCAACGGGTGGCCCTGGCGCAGCGCGCAGACGTAGCGGTCCTGCATCAGCTTGACGTGGCGCACCTGCGGGTCGGTGTTCAGCGGGGCATCGACGGCGAAGTCCAGGCGCCCGGCGGCCAGTTCCTTGGTGGTTTCCCGGCGTTTGCACAGGAAGCTTTCGATCAGCACTGCCGGGGCCAGGCGGCGCAGACGCTGGAACAGTGGCGGCAGGATCACCGCCTCGGTCAGGTCGGTCATGCTGATGCGGAAGGTCTTGTTGGCCTGCTGCGGGTTGAAGATGCGGCTTTCCTGCACCGAGGTGCGCAGCAGCGCCAGGGCATTGCGCACCGGGCCGATGATGTTCTGGGCCATGGGCGTGGGCACCATGCCCTGGGCGGTACGTACGAACAGCGGATCGTTGAAGGTTTCGCGCAGCCGTGACAGGGCGTTGGACACCGCCGGCTGGGTGATGCCGACGATCTGCCCGGCGCGGGTCAGGTTGGCTTCGGTGTAGATCGCGTCGAAGACGATGAACAGATTGAGGTCGACCTTGCTGAGGTTCATGGCGCCGCTCTTTGTTGGAATTATTGGCCGATCATATATCGGTTATGAATGTTTATACACGCTGAAAATAGACTAGGTAGATCGAGGCTGGCTGCTCTAGGCTCTGCGCATGTACTTCGAACCGTGAAGGTAACCCCGATGGATTTCGCCTATACGCCCAAGGTCCAGGCACTGCGAGAGCGCGTCAGCGCCTTCATGGATGCTTATGTCTATCCCGCCGAACCGGTGTTCGAGCGCCAGGTCGCCGAGGGCGACCGCTGGCAACCCACCGCAATCATGGAAGAGCTCAAGGCCAAGGCTCGTGCCGAGGGTTTGTGGAACCTGTTCCTCCCGGAGTCGGAATACGGCGCTGGTCTGAGCAATCTGGAATACGCACCGTTGGCCGAGATCATGGGCCGTTCGCTGCTGGGCCCGGAGCCGTTCAACTGCTCGGCACCGGACACCGGCAACATGGAAGTGCTGGTGCGGTATGGCAGCGAGGCGCAGAAGCGCCAGTGGCTGGAGCCGCTGCTGCGGGGTGAAATCCGCTCGGCATTCGCCATGACAGAACCGGACGTGGCGTCTTCGGACGCGACCAACATGGCCGCTACCGCAGTGCGTGATGGCGACGAGTGGGTGATCAACGGCCGCAAGTGGTGGACCTCCGGTGCCTGCGACCCACGCTGCAAGGTGATGATCTTCATGGGCCTGTCCAACCCCGATGGTCCGCGCCATCAGCAGCATTCGATGGTGCTGGTACCGACCGATGCAGCGGGGGTGAAGATCGTCCGCCCGTTGCCGGTATTTGGCTATGACGATGCACCCCACGGTCATGCCGAGGTGCTGTTCGAGAACGTGCGGGTGCCGTATGAAAACGTGGTCCTCGGCGAGGGGCGTGGTTTCGAGATTGCCCAGGGCCGCCTTGGCCCAGGCCGTATCCACCATTGCATGCGCTCGATCGGCATGGCCGAGCGGGCGCTGGAGCTGATGTGCAAGCGCTCGGTCGAACGCACGGCCTTTGGCCGGCCCCTGGCGCGCCTGGGCGGCAACGTCGACAAGATCGCCGACTCGCGCATGGAGATCGACATGGCGCGCCTGCTGACGCTGAAGGCGGCGTACATGATGGACACCGTCGGCAACAAGGTCGCACGCAGCGAGATTGCGCAGATCAAGGTGGTGGCGCCTAACGTGGCGTTGAAGGTGATCGACCGGGCGATCCAGATGCATGGCGGGGCCGGGGTGAGTGGTGATTTCCCGCTGGCCTACATGTATGCCATGCAGCGGACACTGCGCCTGGCTGACGGGCCGGATGAGGTACATCGGGCGGCGATTGGCAAGTACGAGATCGGCAAGTATGTGCCGGTGGAGATGTTGCGCGGCGGAAGGTGATGCAAGCCTGCTCCTGCCACTGCCAAGCACCGCGTCGCTTGCTGCTTGTCGATTTCGGCGCGGCGCAAGTAGAAAGATAAGTTCATCGAACTTGCAGGAAACGCCTTCAGACCCGCAATTGCGGGTCTTCCTCCTTCTTCCCCGCTTTGTCATTCCCATCCGATACCTGTACCAACGTCGTACCGTCCACCTGCACTTTCTCCCCCCGCGTCTTGATCAACGAAACCATAACCCCACCCAGCAACAACCCGAACGTCACCCCTAGCGACAGCAAGGCCGGCACCTTGCCGACCATGCCGTGGTAGAAGATCTTACAGCCAATGAATATCAGCACCAGTGCCAGCGCATACTTGAGGTAGACGAACCGGTGCATCAGCGCTGACAGGGCGAAGTACAGCGAGCGCAAGCCGAGGATGGCGAAGATGTTCGAGGTGTAGACGATGAACGGGTCCTGGGTGATGGCGAAAATCGCCGGCACGCTGTCGACGGCGAACACCAGGTCGGCCAGTTCGATCAGCACCAAGGCCAGAAACAGCGGTGTGGCATAACGCAGGGCCTTGCTTTCACCGGGCGGCGTCAGGCGCACGAAGAAGTGCGAGCCGTGGATCTGGTCGGTCACGCGCATGTGCCGGCGGACGAATTTCAAGATCGGGTTATTGGCCAGGTCGGGGTGGCTGTCCTCCTTCGACAGGGCCATCTTCACCCCGGTGAACAGCAGGAAGGCGCCGAAAATGTAGAGCACCCAGGCGAAGTTCTGCACCAGTGCCGCCCCCACGCCGATCATGATCGCCCGCAGGAACACCACGCCGAGAATGCCCCAGAACAGTACCCGATGCTGGTAGCGGCGGGGGATGGCGAAGAAGCCGAAGATCATCGCCATGACGAACACGTTGTCCATCGACAACGACTGCTCGACCAGGAAGCCGGTGTAGAACTCCAGCGCCGACTGCGCGCCCAGCTCATACCAGACCCACAGGCCGAACAGCACGCCGACGCTGAAATACCCCGAATACAGCAGCAGGCTCTCGCGCATTTCGATCTCGCGATCCTGGCGGTGCAGCACACCCAGGTCGAGTACCAGTAAACCGATGACGATGGCCATGAACACCAGCCACAACCAGGTGCTGGTGCCAAGAAACGGGGAGGTGAGGAATGTCTGCAGAGCTGTCATGAGCCCCTCCTTGAATGTCGACGTTGCCAGGTGAAGATCGCAACAGTGATCCGACATCACGGCTTGGCAGCCGTCAGAGGGGCCCGGTATCACATGAGCTTGAGCCTAGACCCGTTAGCCCGTGATGCCGAATGGTGAGCTGTTACATTTCTTTGCGTGTCAGTAGACCCAGACTTCAACCCGCCGGTTACGCAAGCGGCCTTGTTCCCTGTCATTGCCAGCGACCGGCAACTCGTCGCCCATGCCGGTCACTTCCAGTACTTCCACGCCACCCCTTGCCAGCTCGCGGCGAACCGCCTGGGCCCGCAGCCGCGACAGCAGGGCCGCGCGCCCTGGTGTTTCCTTGGGGTCGCCAAAGCCCACCAGCACTGCCTTGCTCTGCAGCTTGCCGGCCTGGCGCAAGTACTCGGCAACCCGCTGCACATCGCGCAGGGCCTTGTTGTCGAGGCTGGCGCTGCCTTCCTGGAAGCGGAAATTGACGCTCAAGCGTTGCGCCTGCTGGGCCAGGCTGCGGTAGCGCGGCGGCATGTCGGCCTGCGCCGCTACCGGTTGCGCCTTGACCTGCTGCGAAACGAAGCCCTGTTCGGCGACGATGGCCTGGCCGGCCGCGGTCTGGGCGAAGTCGGCCAGCGCGCGGGCCTGGGGTTTGGCGTTGGCTGGCAGGTAGAAGTACAGCCGCCGCGACAACGGATAGTCCTCGCTGGCGATCATTGGGCGGTCAGGCAGCATGGCCGGTGCATCGCCCTCGGCCACCGCCAGCACCTTGGCCCCGTGCACCGCTGCCAGGCTGCTGAAACCGATGGCGTGACGATCAGCGCTGACCCGCTCGGCCAGTGCTTCGCTGGACTCGAAACGCTGCGCCTGCCTGGCCAGCGCGCCATGGTGCGGTTCCAGTACCAGTGCCTTGAAGGTTTCATAGGTCCCGGAGCGATCATCGCGGGCATACAGGTGAATGGCCCCACCCGCCACGCCTAGTTGCTCCCAGCGCTGGATCTGCCCGGAGAAGATCTGCGCCAGTTGCTGGGTGGTCAGTTGCGGCAGGGGGTTGTCGGGGTGGACGATGACGGCCACGCCATCCAGGCCGATGACCTGTTCGGCGCTGGCCGAGCGCAGGTCGCCCAGGGCCTTGAGCTGGTTAACCTCGGCATCGCTGATGGGACGCGAGGCCGCCGCCAGGTCTGCCTGGCCCTGGCCGAGGGCGGCAAAACCAGTGCTCGAACCGTGGGCGGCAATGTCGATACGCAAGGGTTGGCCATGCGCATCGCGGGCCTTGATCACGGTTTCGTTGGCCGCCGCCCCTGGCAGTTGCTCGATGTCCGTCGCTTGCTGCGCGCGCAGCTGCGCTTGCACCAATGCCGGCAGCAATGCTGCGCCAATGGTGTTGGAGCCCTGCACGCGCAATTGCGCAGGTTCGGCCTGGGCCGTCAGGGTCAGCAGGGGAAGCAGCAGGAGCAGCAGGCGACGCATGCCGGGCAACCTTTGGCATAGAGTTGCCCGGCAGATTACGACGGTGGCGTGACCGAAATGTGACAGTCAGGCGGCATCCAGTGCATCGACGATGGCCTGGCCGACCGCCTGGGTCGAGCGGCTGCCGCCCATGTCAGGCGTGGTCGCACCGCTAGCGATGACGGCTTCGATGGCCAGCAGGATTTCATCGTGTGCAGCCTGATAACGGGCGTCTGCGGTTTCCTTGCCAAGGAATTCGAGCATCAGCGCACCCGACCAGATCATGCCGATCGGGTTGGCGATGTTCTTGCCGAAGATATCCGGCGCCGAACCATGCACCGGCTCGAACAACGACGGGAACTTGCGCTCGGGGTTGAGGTTGGCCGACGGCGCGATGCCGATGGTGCCGGTGCAGGCCGGCCCGAGGTCGGAGAGGATGTCGCCGAACAGGTTGGAGGCCACAACCACGTCGAAGCGCTCCGGTTGCAGCACGAAGCGAGCGCAAAGGATATCGATGTGCTGCTTGTCCCAGGTGATCTCCGGGTAATGCGCGGCCACGGCGGCGGTGCGCTCGTCCCAGTAGGGCATGCTCACGGCCATGCCGTTGGACTTGGTGGCCGAGGTCACATGCTGGCGCGGGCGGTTGTGGGCGAGTTCGAACGCGTATTCGAGGATGCGGTCGACGCCACGGCGGGTGAACACCGATTCCTGCAGGACGAATTCGTTGGCAGTGCCTTCGAACATGCGCCCACCCAGCGACGAGTACTCGCCTTCGGTGTTTTCCCGCACCACCACGAAGTCGATGTCGCCAGGCTGCTTGCCGGCCAGCGGGCAGGGCACGCCAGGGAACAGGCGGACCGGGCGAATGTTCACGTACTGGTCGAAGTCGCGGCGGAACTTGAGCAGCGAGCCCCACAGGGAAATGTGGTCAGGCACCTTGTCGGGCCAGCCGACGGCACCGAAGTACAAGGCGTCGAAGCCCTTGAGCTGGTCGAACCAGTCGTCCGGCATCATCTTGCCGTGGGCCAGGTAGTAGTCGCAGCTAGCCCATTCGAAAAACTCGAACTGCAGGTCCAGGCCATGCTTGCGGGCGGCGGCTTCGACCACGCGGATACCTTCCGGGAGTACTTCATTGCCGATGCCGTCGCCGGGAATGGCAGCGATCTTGAAAGTCTTGGTCTTGGTCATGGCCACACCTTGTGTCTGGGGAACTGATGTGGGTCATGCTATAAGAGTTCGTTTCATAGATAATCGGCCAATTCATGCATTCTTGGTGCACGTATCGTGAATAATCTACCAAGCCTCGACGACCTCGATATCTTTCTTCAGGTAGCCCGCCGTGCGAGCTTTGCGGCGGTGGCCGAGGCCCGTGGCATGTCGGCTGCCTTCGTCAGCAAGCGCATCCGCCTGCTCGAAGCGGACCTCGGCGTGCGCCTGCTGCACCGCACCACCCGGCGGGTGACGGTGAGCGAGGAGGGTGAGCGGGTCTATCAATGGGCGCAGCAGATCTTCGAGGCATTGCAGCGCATGGGCGATGATCTGGACGCCGGCCAGCGTGAGCCGGCCGGGCAATTGCGCATCGCCAGCAGCCTGGGCCTGGGGCGGCGGATGGTGGCGCCGGCGTTGTCGGCGCTGACGTCGCGCTACCCACGGCTGGACATACGCCTGGACGTGCATGACCGCCTGGTGGACCTGGCGGCCGAGGGCGTCGATCTGGATATCCGCGTGGGTGACCAGATTGCCCCGAACCTGATCGCCAAGCGCCTGGCACGCAACTGGCGGGTGTTGTGTGCGGCGCCGGACTATCTTGCCCGGCGCGGCACGCCGAAGAGCCTGGCGGATCTGGCCAGCCACGACTGCCTGGTGATCAAGGAACGTGACCATCCTTTCGGGCTCTGGCACCTGGAGGGGCCCGCTGGCGAGGAAACTGTGCGGGTCACCGGCGCGTTGTCGAGCAACCATGGCGAAGTGGTGCACCAATGGTGCCTGGACGGGCGCGGGATCGTGTTGCGGTCGTGGTGGGATGTGCACGACAGCCTGGTGGATGGCCGGCTGGTGCAGGTGCTGGAGGGATATCGGCAGAGTGCCGATATCTGGGCGGTATATACCGCGCCGCTGGCCGGGTCGGCCAAGGTACGAGTGGCGGTGGAGTTTTTCCGGGAATACTTTGCTGAACGATTACGATTGCCTGAGTGATAGCAGGGGAGGGCGTTGCCCTCCTTTCGCGACACAAGGCCGCTCCTACACGGTAACGCGATCTCCTGTAGGAGCGGCCTTGTGTCGCGAAAGGGCCGCGCAGCGGCCCCGGTTTTTTAATGAGCCCCAGCCGACTTGCTCAGGTCGCTCTCGGCCCACTCGGTATAGATGCAGGCATCCGCCACCGCCCAGCGCACTTTCACGGTATCCCCCGGCTGCATCGGCATCCCGGCGGCAGACAGCGCCTTCACCGTCAGCTCTGTACCGCCGGCCGTCACCACATGGCAGGTCTGGCTCTCACCCAGGAACAGGACCTCACCGACCTTGGCACTGACCTCGTTCCAGCCCGCAGGCAATGGCTCGCGCGCGGCCTGTTCGGCGGTCAGGGCCAGGGCTTTCTCCGGGCGCACCATGATCAGTGCATCCTGCTCTGCGCTGAGGCCCGGGGTCAGGCGAATCGCCACCGGCTGGCCTTCGAAGCTGGCCGCGCCATTGCTGCTGGCCTTGATGCGCAGGAAGTTGGAGTTGCCCAGGAACGACGCGACAAAGGCATTTGGCGGATTCTGATAAAGGTCGTAACCGGTACCCAGGCCAACGATCTTGCCATGGCTGAAGATGGCGATGCGCTGGGACAGGCGCATGGCTTCTTCCTGGTCATGGGTCACGTAGACGATGGTGATGCCCAGCCGGCGATGCAGCTGGCGCAGTTCGTCCTGCAGGTCTTCACGCAGCTTCTTGTCCAGCGCCCCGAGTGGTTCGTCCATCAGCAGGATGCGTGGCTCGTACACCAGCGCCCGGGCAATTGCCACACGTTGCTGCTGGCCACCGGACATCTGCGACGGCTTGCGGTGGGCGAACTTCTCCAGCTGCACCAGCTTGAGCATGGCATCGACGCGCTTGGTGGTTTCGGTGGCACTGAGCTTGCGGATCGCCAGCGGGAAGCCGATGTTGTCACGCACGTTCAAGTGCGGGAACAGCGAATAGCGCTGGAATACCATGCCGATGTCACGCTTGTGCGGCGGCACGTTGACCAGCGACTGGCCCTCGACCAGGATTTCGCCGCTGCTTGGCGTTTCGAAACCGGCCAGCATCGACAGCGTGGTGGACTTGCCGGAGCCACTGGAGCCGAGGAAGGTCAGGAACTCGCCGTCCTGGATCTCCAGGTCGAGGTTGTCGACGGCGGTGAAGTCGCCGTAGTGCTTGTTCAGGCCACGCAAGCTGACCAGGGTCTTGCCGTGGGCGTTGTCTTTGATGACTGCACTCATTGTTGTTTTCTCCGCACGCTCAGGCGTTGACTTCGGTGCGCCGGCGCAAGGCGGCGGCAATGAACATGACAAGCAGCGACAGGCCGATCAGCAGGGTCGAGGCCACGGCGATGACCGGGCTCAGGTCCTGGCGCAGGGTGGTCCACATCTTCACCGGCAGGGTCTGCAGGTCGGGGCTGGCCATCATCACGCTCAGCACCACCTCGTCCCACGACACCAGGAAGGCGAACAGGCCACCGGCGATCATGCCCGGGCGAATCGCCGGGAAGGTCACCTTGAATATCGCCTGCAGGCGCGAGGCGCCGCAGATCACCGCAGCATCCTCGATCGACTGGTCGAACAGCTTCAGCGAGTTGATGATCGAGATGATGGTGAACGGCAGGGCGACGATCACATGGCTGACCACGAAGGCGAACAGCGTGCCGGTGTAGCCGAGCTTGAGGAACAGTGCGTACACCGCCACGGCGATGATCACCAGCGGCACGATCATCGGCATGGTGAACAGCCCGTAGAGCATTTCGCGGCCGGGGAAGCGGCCACGCACCAGGGCGAAGGCGGTGGGCAGGCCCAGCAGCACCGCGGCGATGGTGGTCAGCACAGCGACCTTGAGGCTGGCCAGGGCGGCGTCCATCCACTCCGGGTTGGAGAAGAACTGGCCGTACCACTTGAAGGTCCAGCCCGGTGGCGGGAACACCAGCCACTGGGACGAGCCGAACGACAGCAGCACGATGAACACCACCGGCAGCAGCAGGAAGGCCGCGATGACCCCGGTGGTCAGGTACAGGCCCGTACGCAGCGGGCGGCCCATGGCATTGGGAGACAGGAGCATGGCGGTTTACCTCGCGTTGCCAACCGGGGATTCCGGCTGCAGCTTCAGGTACAGGTAGAAGAGCACCAGGGTGATCACCACCAGCAATGCGGCGGCGGCGCTGGCCAGGCCCCAGTTGAGGAACGACTGCACCTGCTGAATGATGAATTCCGGCAGCATCATGTTCTGCGCGCCACCGAGCAGGGCTGGGGTCACGTAGTAACCGAGCGACATCACGAACACCATCAACGCCCCGGAGAACAGCCCCGAGCGGCATAGCGGCAGGAACACCTTCCAGAAGTTGGTCCAGGGGCTTGCGCCGCAGATCGAGCCGGCCTGCAGCACCATCGGGTCGATGGCGTGCATGGTCGCCTGCAGCGGCAGCACGATGAACGGGATCATGATGTAGCTCATGCCGATCACCACGCCGGTGAGGTTGTGCACCATCTCCAGCGGGGTATCGATGATGCCCAGGGCCATCAACGCCTTGTTGATCACCCCCGAGCTCTGCAGCAGCACCAGCCACGAGTAGGTGCGCGCCAGCAGGCTGGTCCACATCGACAGCAGCACGATGTTCAGCAGCCAGCGGCCCCAGCCCTGGGGCACCAGGGTGATCGCCCAGGCCAGCGGGAAGCCCAGCAGCACGCTGATCAGGGTGACCACGCCGGCCACCGAGAAGGTGTTGAACAGCACCCGTGCATAGGCCGAGTTGGCGAACAGCTGCTCGTAGTTGCCCAGCCCTGGCGTTGGCTCCAGCACCCCGCGCAGCAACAGGCCGACCAGCGGGGCGAAGAAGAACAGGCCGAGGAACAGCAGGGCCGGCAGCAGGTTGCGGCTGCCTTTCCAGCGCTGGCCCAGGCTCACGCGACGAGGGGCCGTTCCCGGGGCGCCGGTGCCCGTGGGGGCACCTTGCGCGTTCTGCAGGGCGTTGATGGCGACTTTCATTTGACCAACCACTCATTCCAGCGGGCTGCGATGGCCTGGCCGTTTTTTGCCCAGTAGGCGAAGTCCAGGGTGACCTGGTCCTGGGCGTAGGCGGTCGGCAGGTTCGGGGCGAGGTCCTTGTCGAGCTTGGCCACGCTGTCGACGTTCACCGGGGCGTAGGCGGTCTTGTTGGCGAACGCGGCCTGGCCTTCGGCGCTGCTGGCATTGGCCAGGAACTTCATCGCCGCATCCTTGTTCTTCGAGCCTTTCGGGATGACCAGGAAGTCGGCCATGACCAGGTTCTGCTTCCAGCTCACGCCCACCGGTGCACCGTCTTGCTGCAGGGCATAGACGCGGCCGTTCCAGAACTGGCCGAGCGAGGCTTCACCGGAGGCCAGCAGCTGTTGCGACTGGGCGCCACCGCCCCACCAGACGATGTCTTTCTTGATGGTGTCGAGCTTCTTGAAGGCGCGATCCAGGTCCAGCGGGTAGAGATCCTTGGGCGCTACGCCGTCAGCCAGCAGGGCCAGCTCCAGCACGCCGGGGCTCGGCCATTTGTACAGGGCGCGTTTGCCTGGGTAGGTCTTGGTGTCGAACAGCGCGGTCCAGTCGACCGGCTTGTTGGCACCGAGCTTGCCTTCGTTGTAGCCGAGCACGAAGGAGAAGAAGAACGAGCCGACGCCGTGGTCGGAGACGAAGCGCGGGTCGATCTTGTCGCGTTTGATCTGGGTGAAGTCGAGGGGTTCGAGCAGGCCTTCGCTGGCGGCGCGCAGGGCGAAGTCGGCTTCGACGTCGACCACGTCCCATTGCACGTTGCCGCTCTCGACCATGGCCTTGAGCTTGCCGTAGTCGGTCGGGCCGTCCTGGACGACTTTGATGTCGGTGCTTTTGCTGAAGGGGATGGCCCATGCTTCTTTCTGGGCGTCCTGGGTGGTACCGCCCCAGCTGACGAAGTTCAGGCTGTCAGCGGCCTGGGCGGCCTGACATGCCAGGGTCAGCAGGCTGGCGGACAGCACTGCGGTTACACGTTTGCTCAACAGCATGGTTACGCCCTCGTTGCTTTTGTTATTCGAGGCGGGGCTTCTGGTGCGCCCGCCAACAGTATTCGGGGAGCAGCTAAAACAAAGTGTCTTGTGGCCGTTTGTGATTGTAGGTGCCGGCCTGCAGATTCAAGGTCTACGGGATATCATATTATGGTATTCCAAGCTTTTGGCAAGAGGAATGAGGCTACCGGCCATCACTCCGCCTTCTTCAGGCCGCCGCAGTCTGCTTTTTTGTGGGAGCGGCCTTGTGTCGCGAAAGGGCCGCAAAGCGGCCCCAGCAATTTATGTGTTTGACGCTGAAATCCTGGGGCAGCTTCGCGGCCCTTTCGCGACACAAGGCCGCTCCCACACGTGGAATGGTGTCAGCTCAGAGGAGCGGGCTCAAAGGGAATGCTCTGCACCACTTCCAGCTCATACCCGGCCAGCCCCGCATACTTCAGCGGCGGCCCCAGGTGACGCAGCTTGCCCACGCCCAGGTCCTGCAGAATCTGCGCCCCGGTACCGACCTCCGAGTACACCTTGGACTGCCCACGCTGATAAGGCCGCACCGGTTGGGTCAGCTGCGGCACACGCTCAAGCAATGCCTGGGAAGACTCGTGGTTGGCGAGGATCACCACCACTCCGGCGCCTTCCTCGGCGACCCTCTGCAAGGCCGCCCATAAGGTCCAGTTGGCGGGGCCGGCGTACTCGGCGCCGACCAGGTCGCGCAGCGGGTCGATCACGTGCACCCGCACCAGGGTCGGTTGCTCACGGCGGATATCGCCCATGACCATCGCCATGTGCACGCCGCCTTCGATGCGGTCCTCGTAGGTCACCAGGCGGAACGTCCCATGCACGGTCGGCAGTTCGCGTTCGCCGATGCGTTTGATGGTCTGTTCGGTGCTCAGGCGGTAGTGGATCAGGTCGGCAATGGTGCCGATCTTGATGCCATGCTGCGCGGCGAACACTTCCAGGTCCGGGCGGCGGGCCATGGTGCCGTCATCGTTGAGCACCTCGACGATCACCGAGGCCGGGGTGAAACCGGCCAGGCGAGCCAGGTCGCAACCGGCTTCGGTGTGCCCGGCACGGGTCAGCACGCCGCCTTCGCGGGCGCGCAGGGGGAAGATGTGGCCAGGCTGCACCAGGTCTTCGGGGCGGGCATCGGGTGCCATGGCAGCGGCCACGGTGCGCGCCCGGTCGGCGGCGGAAATGCCGGTGGTGACGCCGGTGGCGGCTTCGATCGACACGGTGAAGGCAGTGCTGAACACGCTGCCGTTGGCCGGTACCATCTGCTCCAGGCCCAGGCGCTGGCAGTGGTCGTCGGTCAGGGTCAGGCAGATCAGCCCGCGCGCTTCGCGGGCCATGAAGTTGATGGCCTGGGCGTCACAGCGCTCGGCGGCGATCAGCAGGTCGCCTTCGTTTTCCCGGTCCTCGTCGTCCACCAGCAGGACCATCTTGCCTTGCCGGTAGTCCTCGAGGAGTTCCTCGATGGTGTTGAAAGCCATGTTGCACACTCACTGTGGTGGGGTGATTTTTATGGTATACCATCATACACAAATATTTTTGCTACAGGAGAGCAGCGGATGAAGGCCTATTGGATCGCCCACGTCGACGTGACCGACCCCGAGCAGTACCAGCAGTACACCCAGCGCGCTCCCGCTGCCTTCAAGGCATTCGGCGGCCGCTTCCTGGCCCGCGGCGGGCGTAGCGAGGCGATGGAAGGGCGGCCCACTCCACAGCGTAGCGTGGTGATCGAGTTCGATTCGTATGAGCAGGCGGTGGCGTGTTACCAGTCCGATCTGTATCAGGAGGCGTGCAGCCATCGCCAAGGGGTGGCAAAGGCCGAAGTGATCATCGTTGAAGGCTTCGAGCCCTGAGTCTTTGCTGATGGCCCTTTCGCGGGCACGCCCGCTCCCACAGGCATCGCACAGATTCTGAAAACTGTGCAGTACCTGTGGGAGCGGGCGTGCCCGCGAAGAGGCCGATCCCGCTTACGGCATACCCGGCAACTCATGAGGCCGCAGGTCGAACACCAGCACCTCGGCATCCACCCCATTACCCAGCTCAAGCAGTTGTTCCTGCCGTACCCGCACACCATCCCCTTCATTGAGCACCTGGCCGTTGAGCTCGATGCTGCCGCGTGCCACGTGTACATAGGCATGGCGATTCTCCGGCAAGCTCAGCGTCGCGCGCTCCGCGCCATCGAACAGCCCGGCATACACTCGCGCGTTCTGCCGCACCTGCAATGACTCCTCGGCACCATCCGGCGAGATGATCAGGCGCAATTTGCCGCGCTTCTCCTCGGCACTGAAGTGCTGTTGCTGGTAACGCGGCGTCGCCCCTTTCACATTGGGCACGATCCAGATCTGCAGGAAGTGCACCGGCTGCGCCTGGCTGTGGTTGAACTCGCTGTGCGCCACGTCATGACCGGCGCTCATCAGCTGCACGTCACCCGGGCGGATCACCGAGCCGGTACCCAGGGTGTCCTTGTGCTCCAGCGCGCCTTCGAGCACGTAGGAGAAGATTTCCATATCGCGGTGCGGGTGCTGGCCGAAACCCTTGCCAGGGATGACGCGGTCGTCGTTGATCACCAGCAGGTCGGAAAAGCCTTGCTCGTCAGGGTTGCGGTAATGGCCGAAGGAGAAGGTGTGGAACGATTTCAGCCAGCCATGGAAGGCCAGGCCGCGGTCTTCTGCGTTACGGACGGTAAGCATGACGAATCTCCAGTAAGGGCAGGGCCCTCGGGCCCTGCCACAGGGTTGGCTGGCGTTACTGCAAATGCACGTTCAGTTCGTTTGCGGCCTGACGCATCGCTGCCTTGACCGCCGGCACCTGGCTCAGCGGGTTGAGCAGCCCATAGTCATGGATCATGCCGTTGTAGCGCACCGAGGTCACCGTCACGCCTGCCGCATTCAACTTACGGGCATAGGCCTCGCCCTCATCGCGCAGCACATCGAACTCGGCCGTTTGCACCAGCGCCGGTGGCAAACCTTTCAACTGTTCACTGCTGGCCTGCAGCGGCGAGGCGTAGATCTCTGCCCGTGCCTTGGCATCGGTGGTGTAGTTGTCCCAGAACCACTTCATCATCCCGGTGGTGAGGAAGTGCCCTTCGGCAAACTGCTTGTACGACGCTGTCTCGAAGCTGGCATCGGTCACCGGCCACAGCAGCAGCTGGAAGCGCAGCGCCGGGGTGCCGGCCTCTTTGGCCTTGAGTGCGACCACCGCCGCCATGTTGCCGCCGACGCTGTTGCCGGCCACCGCCAGGCGCTTGCCGTCGACACCGATTTCCTTGCCATGCTCGGCTACCCACCGGGTCGCGGCGTAGGCCTGGTTGATCGCCGTCGGGTAGTGCGCCTCGGGTGACGGGGTGTAGTCCACATAGACCGCCACAGCGCCGGAGCCGACCACCAAGTCGCGGATCAGCCGCTGGTGGGTCGGGAAGTCGCCGAGCACCCAGCCGCCGCCGTGGAAGAACATGAACACCGGCAGCTCACCTTTGACATTGGCCGGGCGCACCACCTGCAGCTTGATCGATTGGCCGTTGGCCTGAATGGTGCGCTCCTTGACCTCGATACCGGACAGGTCGACCTTCACCGAAGCCTGGGCACCGGTCAGTACGGCGCGGGCGTCTTTCGGGCTGAGCTGTTCGAGCGGCTTGCCGCCGCCTTGCTCCAGCGCTTCGAGAAAGGCCTGGGTGTGCTGCTCGACGCCTGGGCTGCCCGCAGCGAATGCGCTGGACACGGACAGGGCGAGGAGGGAGGCGGTGAGGGTTTTGTGGACAATGTTCATGAGCGAATCCTTTTCTGTTCAAGTGTTGGTAATGGGCGTCTTGCCTGGCCTCCAGGGCCATCGCTGCGACCTGTGTGTAGATTAAGCAGGTGCATTGGCGGGAAAAAGCCGCTATAAAGCGTTTGACTGTCACCAAGAGCGAGACAATGAACGCCTACGAAGACATGCGAATCTTTGCCCAGGTCATGGAGGCCGGTAGCTTCACTGCTGCCGCCGACCGCCTGGGCATGTCCAAGCAATCGGTCAGCCGCCGCCTGATGCAGCTCGAAGAGCGCCTCGGAGTGCGCTTGTTGAACCGCTCTACCCGGCGCCTGGACGCTACGCCGCTGGGCCAGCACTACTACCAGTCGGCACTGCGCCTGCTGGGCGAGGTGCAACAGGTGGAACATGACATCAGCGGCCAGGCCCAGGCCCTGCGCGGCACCTTGCGCCTGAGTGCGCCGCTGTCGTTCGCCATGGCCCACCTGGGCTGCCTGCTGACCGAGTTTCTGCAGTTGCACCCGCAGGTGGATGTGGAGGTGGACCTCAGTGATCGCGCGGTGGACCTGATCGGCGAGGGTTATGACCTGGCGCTGCGTATCGGCGCGCTGGAGGACTCCAGCCTGATTGCCCGGCGCATTGCCGATGTCGAACGGGTGTATTGCGCCAGCCCGGCGTACCTTGCCGCACGTGGCATGCCGGCCAAACCGGAAGACCTGGCCGCGCATGATTGCCTGCCCTATGGGCATTCGCGGCAGGTGCAGTGGCAGTTCCGCCAGGGTGGCAAGGCCAAGGTGATTCAGGTGACCGGGCGGATGCGGGCGAACAACGGCGAGTTGCTCAGGGACGCGGCGATAGCCGGGATGGGGGTGACCTATCTGCCGACCTTTATCGTCGGGCAGGCACTGGCGGACGGGCGCTTGGTGACGGTGCTGGATGAGTGGGTGCCGCCAGCGCTGCAGTTGTCGGCGGTGTATCCGCAGCACAGGCAGGTAGCGCGGCCGGTGCAGGGGTTTGTCAGTTTCCTGCGCGAGCGGCTGACTCAACTCTGACCTTGATAGAAGTGTTTGCTTCTTCGCGGGCTCGCCCGCTCCCACAGGTACGCCACAGTTCTCAAGGTCTGTGGTCTACCTGTGGGAGCGGGCGAGCCCGCGATGAGGCCGGTACAGGTCAAATCATCAGCTGATCCAGCCCAACCCACCCGCCATCGAACTCATCCATGGCATCCAGCACAGCCTCCTGGAAGTACGCCAGCGATGCCCGGTCGAACAGCAACTGCAATGCCGGCAATCCATCACTTCCGACATTCACCACGATCACATTGATCCGCGCCGCCGACGTCTGCGCCACAGCACCGACCGCAAACGCCTGCAACCGCAGATCGACCCCGCACAACTTGGCCATCACCGCACTGCAATGCTCCCCCGACAGTTGCAGCCAGGCATGGCTGTCCTGACGCGGCAGCAGGTAGTTGCGCCGGGCATCCTGCACCCAGCGCTGTTCTTCGCTGGCAACCCGGGCGCCCTGGTCTGCCAGGCTGCCGAGCAACAGGTACTCGCTGGCCGACAGGCGCGCCACCCAGCCGCCGTCGCCCTGGCGCAAGGCCTGGTTGGGCAGCGAGGGCAGCTGGTAGCCACGCCCTTGCAGGTAGTCAGCTGCGTCACCGCCGCGAAACCCGACCCGCGCCAGTCCGGTCAGGTCGGTCAACGCACAGGCGTGCAAAAGGCTGCTTGGGAGGTAGGCTTCGGCTTTCAGGCTGGTCATGGTTCAGAGTTCCTGGCGCAGGTTGTCGGGATCATGGAAGGGCAGTGGCACCACCTTGGCATTGACCATCACGCCGCCTTCCACGCGGATCGGGATGTGCATGCCAGGCATCGCCTGATGGGCACCGGCGTAGGCCAGGCCGATGATCTGCCCGAGGGTCTGCGAGTACTCGCAAGAGGTGACGTTGCCACTGATGTCCGGGCCGTCCAGCACCAGGTGGCCCTCCAGCGGCTGCGGGCTGCCCTTGGGCAGGGTAAAACCGACCAGCTTGCGCTTGAGCGGCTGTGCTTCGAGGATCTCGATCGAGCGTTTGCCGACGAAAAACGGCTTCTTGCGGCCAATCGCCCACTGCATGTCGAGCTCTGCCGGGTGGCTCATGCCGTCGCTGTCCTGGCCGATGATCACGTGGCCTTTCTCCAGGCGCAGCAGGCGCTGGGTCTCGACCCCGAACGGGCGGATACCCAGCCCGGCCCCGGCCTGCATCAGCGAGTCCCACAGGCGCTCGGCATGGCGCGCCGGCACATGCACTTCATAACCCAGCTCGCCGACGAAGCCGACCCGCAGGATGCGCGCCGGGATGCCGGCCACCGTGCCCAGGCGCACCCCCAGATAAGGGAAGGCTTCGGCGGACAGCTCGACATCGTTGCAGAGCTTGGCCAGCACCTGGCGCGACAGCGGCCCGGCCAGGTTGACCGCGGCCAGGGCGGCGGTGACGTTGGCGATGTCCACGTCCAGCCGCCACTGCGCGTTCCACTTGAGCATCTGCTGGTAGATGCGGTCGACGCCGCTGGTGGTGGCGGTGACGTAGAAGTGCTGCTCGGCCAGGCGCGCGCAAACGCCGTCATCGATCACCACGCCGTGCTCGTTGGTCATCAGCGCATAGCGGGTGCGGCCGATGGCCAGCTTGGCAAAGCCGAAGGTGTACAGGCGCTCCAGCAGTTCGGCGGCATCGGGGCCGCGCACATCCAGGCCGCCTAGGGTAGAGACGTCGATCAGGCCGACCTTTTCGCGAACATGGCGTGCTTCCTCCTGCACGCAGCGCTCGCGGTGTTCCGGCTTGCCGTAGAAGGCCGGGCGCTGCCAGCTGCCAGCGGGCATCATCTGCGCGCCCGCCTGCAGGTGGCGGCGGTGCATCGGCGTCTGCCGGTACGGGTCGAACGCACGGCCGGCGACATGCGCCAGTTTCTCGGCCTGGAAGGGTGGGCGGGCAGTGGTCACGCCGGTTTCGCTGATGCTGCGGCCGGTGGCCTGGGCCACCAGGCGTGCGGTGGGCAGCGCCGAGTGGCGGCCCTGGGACGGGCCCATGCCGACCGTGGAGAAGCGCTTGACCAGTTGCACGTCGCGGTAGCCGCTGCGGGTGGCGTTGACGATATCGCGCACTTGCAGGTCTTCGTCGAAGTCGACGAAATCCTTGCCCTTGGGGTGCGGAAAGATCGGCCAGGGGAAGTTGACCTTGGCCTCGGCCACGCAGGCCGACGGCGTTGCTGCTGGCAGGCCCAGTGCCGCGAGGGCTTCGGCGGCGCCGCGGCTGGCGTCGGTGAGCACGTTGTCCAGGCGGTGCCGGCCGTTCACCGAGCCGGCAATGTCCAGGCCGACGGGCAGGTGGCTGATGGTGAACTCGTCACGGTTGACGTCATAGGCCAGCTTGCCACCGGCCTGGCACAGCAGCTGATACACCGGCATGTAGCCGGCGGACATGCACAGCAAGTCGCAGGCCACGCGAAGGCCGTGGTCAGCAACCTTGCCCTGGCCGGTGATCGGGCGAATGTCCACGCCCGTAACGTGGCGCATGCCTGCTTCGTGCAAGGCTTCATAGACGGTACTGCCCAGGTGCACGGGAATGTCGCGACGCTTCAGCTCGCTGGCCAGTGCGGCATCGGCGGGCGCGGCGCGCATGTCGACCAGGGCGGCGACAGCCACGCCCTGTTCCTGCAGGTCGAGGGCGGCCAGGTAGCCCTCATCGTGGCCGGTGAGAATCACCGCGCGTTGCCCCGGCTTGACCGCATACAGCTTCATCAGCCGCTGCGCGGCGCTGGTCAGCATTACCCCGGGCAGGTCGTTGTTGCGGAACACCACCGGCTGGTCGAACGACCCGGCGGCCACCAGGCAGCGAGTGGCGCGTACCTTGTACAGGCGCTTGTGCTGGATCACCGGCAGGTAGTTGTCGGTGAACCAGCCGTTGCAGGTGGCCTCGCACAGCACCTGGATGTTCGGCTGGCCTGCGACGGCAGCCAGCAGTTCCTGGCGCAGGCTGGCGGCGCGGGTGCCGGCGATGTCGAAGCGGGCGTAGGTCAGCGAGCCGCCGAGCACCGGCTGTTGCTCGATCAGCAGCACCTTCGCCCCGGCATTGGCGGCGTCCAGCGCGGCGCGCAGGCCGGCCGGGCCGGCACCGATCACGGCCAGGTCGACAAACAGATAGGCCTTGTCGTAGTACTGCGGCCTGAAGCCGAGGTCGAGCACGCCGAGGCCGGCCTTCTTGCGGATCAGCGGCTCCCACACCTTCCACATGCCCTTGGGCTTGTAGAACGAGCGGTAGTAGAAGCCCACCGGCATGAAGCGCGAGAACTTGCCCAGGTAGGCGTCGCGGTCGTGTTCCAGGCTGCCGTTGAAGTTCTGCCCGGCGACCACCTGGCCGTCACGGGCGGCCTCCAGGTCGGCCAGCACGTTGGGCTCTTCGGGGAGCTGCACCAAGGTGTTGGCGTCCTGCCCGGCCATGCTCAGCGGGCCACGCGGGCGGTGGTACTTGAACGAGCGCGACAGCAGCCAGCGGCCGTTGCCGAGCAGGGCACTGGCAATGGTATCCCCGGCAAAGCCCGAGCAGGCCTGGCCATCGAATTCGAATCGCAGGGGCCGCTCGCGGTCGATCAGAAGGCCCATCGGCGCGGGGAGGCGAGTATGGCTGTTCATCCGGCAATCTCCGGGCTGGCGGTGGGGCTGAAGTCGACGCGGCGGTCGAACACTTCTTTGGGGTCGAAGGTGCGCAGCACCTGGTCGCTGACAGTGTGGCGCTCAGCCAGGAACCAGTAGCTCGAGGCGTTGTGCAGCCACCACTCGGTGACCACGCCGGCCGAGTTGTCGCTGTTGAACACGTAGTCGGCCCACTCGGTGTCAGTGCAACTGGCCGGGTCGGGCATGGACTTGAACTCGCCGCCGTAGGTGAACTCGCTGATGTTGCGCGGGCCGTTCAAGGGGCAGGTCAGGATCTTCATCGTCGTATGCTCCTAGTGGCTGGCCGCAGTGGCGCCCATTTCGTTGACTTGCTGGAAGCGGCTGAAACGCTCCAGGGCGAATGGCGCGATCAGTTCCGGAACCTTGCCGCCGCTGGCGACCAGCTCGGCCATGGTCTTGCCGCAGATCGGCGTGGCCTTGAAGCCCCAGGTGCCCCAGCCGGCGTCGAGGTAGTAGTTGTCGACCGGCGACAGGCCCATGATCGGGCTGTAGTCCGGGGTCATGTCGGTCATCCCGGCCCACTGGCGCATCAGCTTGGCGTTGGCCATGAACGGGAACATCTCGATGGCGTGCGCCAGCAGGCTTTCCTTGAGGTCGAGGGTGGAGCGGGTGTTGTACAGCGGGTACGGGTCGGAGCCGCCGCCGAAAACGATCTCGCCTCGGCTGGTCTGCTGTACGTAGCAGTGCAATGCCGACGAACTCACCAGCGGGTCGAGGAACGGCTTGAATGGCTGGGTGACCATGGCCTGCAGCGGGTAGGTGTGGATCGGCGCCCGGATGCCGGCCTTGGCCATCAGCAACGAACTGGCGCCGGCCACCGCCTGCACCACACAGCCGCACTGAACGGTGCCACGGTTGGTCTTGACTGCTTCGATGCGGCCATTGCGGATCAGCAGGTCCTGCACTTCGGTCAGCTGGTGGATTTCCACGCCGCGCTTGGCAGCCTGCTTGGCGTAGCCCCAGGCCACCGCGTCATGGCGCGCGGTGGCGCCGTCGATGTGCCAGAGGCCCGCCAGCACCGGCAGGTGGGCGGGGTCGAGGTTCAGGCTCGGCACCAGCTCGCGGATCTGCTGGCGGTCGATCATCTCGGTGCGCCCGCCGAAGTGCCTGTTGACCTCGGCGCGCTGGCGGAACGCGCGCACGGTGGCGTCGGTGTGCGCCAGGGTCAGCTGGCCACGCTCGGAGTACATGATGTTGAAGTCGAACTCGTTGGACAGGTTCTGGAACATCCGCACGGATTCGGCGTAGAAGCGCACGCCCTCGCTGGTGAGGTAGTTGGAGCGGATCACCGCCGTGTTGCGTGCGGTGTTGCCGCCGCCCAGGTAGGCCTTTTCCAGCACGGCGACGTTGGTCACGCCGTGGTACTTGGCCAGGTGATAGGCGATGGCCAGGCCGTGGCCGCCGCCGCCGATGATCACCACGTCGTAGCGCGGCTTGAGTTCGCACGGTGGCGGCAGGTCGACCTCCACCGGGTAGTCGGCGCTCAGGCCGTATTTCAGCAGGGCGAAAGGCATGGGGTGCGCTCCTGGTGGGCGGCCTTTTGTTGCAGGTCAAGGGCGAGCAGGGTGTTTTTCATCAGGTAGGCGATGGTCATCGGGCCGACGCCTCCGGGCACCGGGGTGATGGCGGCAACCTGGGGCAGGGCGGCCGCGAAGTCGACATCGCCGACCAGGCGGCCATGGCCGCCTTCTTCGATGCGGTTGATGCCGACATCGATCACCACCGCGCCGGGCTTGAGCCACTCGGCGCCGACCAGGCGTGGCTTGCCGACCGCCGCGACGACGATGTCGGCCTGGCGGCACAGCGTCGGCAGACCGCGACTGCGCGAGTGCACCACGGTTACCGTGCAGTCGGCCTGCAGCAGCAACGCAGCCATGGGTTTGCCGACGATGTTCGAGCGGCCGATCACCACGGCATGCTTGCCGCGCAGCTCGCCACAGGCATCGCGCAGCAGGCGCATGCAGCCGCTGGGGGTGCAGGGGGTGAGCACGTCGCGCCCCTGGGCCAGGCCACCGACGTTTTCGCTGTGGAAACCGTCCACGTCCTTCAGCGGGCTGATCGCCTGGAGAATGCAATGCTCGTCGACATGCTCCGGCAGCGGCAACTGCACGAGGATGCCGTTGACCTCGCTGTCGCGGTTGAGCCGGTCGATCAGGGTCAGCAGTTGCGCCTGGGTGGTGTCGGCCGGCAGCCGGTGTTCCTGCGAACGGATGCCTACTTCCTCGGCGCGTAGCAGCTTGTTGCGTACATACACCTGGCTGGCCGCGTCAGACCCGACCAGGACCACTGCCAGGCCTGGTTGCACGCCGCCCTGGCGCAAGGTCTGCACCTGCTCGCGAACCTCGGCCAGCACCCGCGCTGCGGTGGCCTTGCCGTCGATCAGCTTGATGCTGGGGATGGCGCTCATTTGAAGATCACCGTGCGGTCGTGGTTGAGGAACACCCGGTGCTCAAGGTGGTATTTGACGGCGCGGGACAGGGCGATGGTCTCGGTGTCGCGACCGATCGCCACCAGGTCGTCGGGGGTATAGGCGTGGTCGACGCGCTGCACTTCCTGTTCGATGATCGGGCCCTCGTCGAGGTCGCTGGTGACGTAGTGGGCGGTGGCACCGATCAGCTTGACCCCGCGCTGATAGGCCTGGTGGTACGGCTTGGCGCCCTTGAAACCAGGCAGGAACGAGTGATGGATGTTGATCGCCCGGCCTGACAGCTGGCGGCACAGGTCGTCGGAGAGAATCTGCATGTAGCGCGCCAGCACTACCAGTTCGGTGCCGGTGTCCTCGACGATGCGCATCAGTGCGGCTTCCTGCTCGGCCTTGGTCTCCTTGGTCACCGGCAGGTAGACGAAGCGGATGCCCTGGCGCTCGGCCATTGGCCGCAGGTCGAGGTGGTTGGAGACCACGGCGGTGATCTGCATGTCCAGCTCGCCCTTGGCATGGCGGTAGAGCAGGTCGGCCAGGCAGTGGTCGAACTTGCTGACCATCAGCAGCACGCGCAGCGGCCGGGCGCTGCTGTGCAGGCTCCAGTCCATGTCGAAACGCTGGGCGACATCGGCGAAGCCTGCTTCCAGCTGCGGCGTGTCACCGCTCACGCCAGTGTTGTAGCGGAACACCGCACGCATGAAGAAGCGGCCATTGTCCTCGTCGTCGAACTGCGCCATCTCGCTGATGTAGCAACCGTGCTCGGCCAGGTAGGTGGTCACCGCCGCAACGATGCCGGACACGGCCGGGCAACTGACGCGCAGGATGAAGTGATCGGGAGCGGGGTGCATGTCGGATAGGCCTCGTGATGGAGTGGGGCAGGTCTGGCACAAGGGCAAAAGAAGCTTCGCGGCGGGCGAAGTGTTGTTTCTTGATGGGAATATAAATTTCCCTTGGGCGATTTATAGGCGAAGCGAGGGGGCGGGGTCCAGCGGTTTGTGAAATTTTTTATCCTGGCAGGAAAGTTTTTCTGAAGCGTTTACTGAGAACGGGCTGGTGAAGCTATGCTTGCTGCATGAGCACCCCACCTCCTCTTCGCCAACCGTGCCCCCCTGGCGCCTGTGACTGCGGCCGCGAACACCTGGCCGGGCACCCGCCAGCGGCCCAGCGCATCCTCCTGCTCACCCGCCAGGAAGAAAAGCGCCTGCTCGAACGCCTGGAAAACCTCAAGGACCTGGAAGACCTGCAGCGCCTGCAACAGCGGCTGTACGAAAACCTTGGCATCCGCGTGCACATCAGCCCCGGCTTCAACGAAGTGCGCACCATGCGCGGCATCGTCATCGAACTCGACGAGCAGCCCGGCCTGTGCCGCAAGACCCGCCAGTCGATCCCGGCCGCGATCCGCCGGGGCCTTGAGCGCAACCCGCAGGTGGCGTTCCGGCTGCTCGATGCGCATGACTTGCTGAGGGATGCGTGAGGCTAGTGCTTGGCTTGGCTTGGCTTGGCTTGGGGTGTGTGGGGGCTGTGAGAT
>NZ_BCBG01000039.1:0-52499 GCF_001320485.1 Pseudomonas sp. NBRC 111130 | reverse complement strand
AACGCCTCGGCCTCACTGCCAAACGCCACCTGGTTCTTCTGCGAAACCTGGCTGTACCCCGGGCACCCACTGGCCAGGTGATACACATGGCTATTGCGGTTACCCACCACCGCACCACTTGCCGCCGTACTGGCCAGCGTCGGCTTGGCCGCCTCTTTCACTGCCGTGGCCGGCACCACAGCCGCACCTTGCGGGGTATACCCCAACGCCCACTTGCGCTCACCGGTCACGAACGGGTTGTTGTGCCCCATGATCGCGGCAATGCGCTGGTCACGCTGCTTTTCCCATGCTGTCACCGGGTGTTGCTTGTCCCAGGCCATCAGCACCTGTTGCTGCTGGCGCGACATGCTCAGCTTGTAGCGATCGAACATGTAGAACGTGGTGCGTGCCACCAGCCCCTTCACCTCGTCGCGTGGCTCGGCGGTTTTCTGCTGGAAGTCGATCCTGGTGGTGCACTGGCCGTACTGCGGCGCAACGCCAGAGACCATGCCGTAGTTGAAGTTGCTGCGGTCTCCGTTCACTTCGCCCACGGACGGGTAGAGGTTGAACAGGTCGGCCTCCATGGCGCGGAAGGTCGGGTCGCTGTCGACGCACTGCTCGCGCCCGCCGTTCTGCCAGCACTGGCGCTGGTGGCCGAAGGTCCAGGCCGGGACGATGTGCTCCCACTCGGTACGCTCGGCGCGGGTCTGCAGCTTGCGGGTTTCATAACCACAGGATTTCAGGTCGACCCGGCCGCCAGACTTGCCCACCCAGGTCCACTTGCAGCCACAGTACAGCTCGCCCATGGCGCTGTTGCCCTGGTCCTGGTAGATCTTCTGTTTGGCGACCACCTTGGCTTCGGTGAAGGTGGCGGGCGGGGTGGCGAAGGCGGCGGGGATGGCGGCGAAGGCGAGGGCGACGGCGCAAAGCAGTTTCTTCATGAAATACGTCTTAGGCTTACAAAAAAACGCGATTATACGGCTTGAACGCTTTGATAGAAGAGAGATGAAAGGCTTGCACTTGAGCGCTGCGGCGCTATCGTTTGCGGGTCGTGATCCAGTCGAGCGCGTTGTCATGCAAATCGCCCCGTCGCCTCTCAACGAGGCAGCCCGCCTGTGTTTCCTCGAGAGCCTGAACATTCTCGATACCCCGGCCGAGGAAACCTTCGACCGCATTACCCGGTTGGCCAGTGTGCTGCTCGCGGTGCCTATGGCCCTGGTGTCGCTGGTCGACATGAACCGCCAGTGGTTCAAGTCGCGCCAGGGCATCGATGTCGCCGAGACGACGCGCGATGTGGCGTTCTGTGCCCATGCCCTGCATGCCGAAGATGTTCTGGTGATCCCGGATGCCAGCGCCGATCCGCGTTTCGAAAACAACCCGCTGGTGACCGGTGGGCCAGGCATCCGCTTCTACGCCGGTGTGCCGCTGCGCTTTGCCGGCGAGCTGACCGTGGGCACTCTCTGTGTGCTGGACACCCGGCCCCGCCAGGTGTCGGAAACCGAGTTGGCGCACTTGCGCGACCTGGCGCGGATCGTCGAGCGCGAGATGCTGCACCGTAGCCTGGCCATCGACTCGGGCAGCGCGGTGCAACACGCGGAGCAGGGCGCCCTGGCCTCTTCCGAGGCGCGTTTTCACCGGGTGTTCGCCAACAGCCCAACGAGCAAGGCGCTGGTGGGCCTTGATGGGCGCATCCTTGAGCCCAACCGGGAATTTTGCCAGTTGCTGGGCAGGGCCAAGGAGTGGCTGGTGCTGACCCGCTTGGGTGAGTTGATCGACCCTCAGGACCTGGCCAAGCTGGACGAGCCCTGGCAGCGGATCGTTGCCGGTGAGCAGGATGCGCTGGTCATCGAAGTACGGCTGGTGACCCCTGGCAATGGCGCCTTGTGGAGCGAGCTGAGTGTTTCGGCGCTGCGCAACGAGCGCGGCGTTACCGAGCAGCTGGTGGTGTTCGTGCGCGACATCAGCGAGCGCAGGCGCCGCCAGCAGCAACTGCAACGCTACCAGGCGACCCTGGAGCAGCAGGTGGCGCAGCGCACCGAAGAGCTGGCCCGCAGCCAGGAAACCCTGCAAGCCATCGCCGACAATATCCCGGTGCTGATCGCGCATATCGGCACCCACCTCGAATACCGCTTCAACAACGCCGTGTACCGGCAGATTTTCGGCGTCGAGCCGACCCAGCTCAAAGGCCGCAAGGTGCGGGATGTGCTGCCGGCGGATGTGTATGAGCAGCTGTTGCCTTGCTTCCAGAAAGCGCTGGCCGGCGAGCGGGTGGAGGCTGACAACGTGCGTTACAGCCTCGACGACCCGCGGATCTGGCACGCGACGTATGTGCCCGATATCCGCAACGGCAAGGTCGAGGGCTTTTTCGTCATGTCGCTGGATGTGACCGAACGCAAGCGCAAGGAAAAGACCCTGCTCGACCAGGCCACGCTCGACCCGCTGACCGGGCTCCCCAACCGCGCGGCGTTGCATGAGGAACTGGACTTCGCCTTGAAGCAGCGGGCGGCGTTTGCCTTGTTCTTCATCGACCTGGATGGCTTCAAGCAAGTCAACGACCAGCATGGCCACGAAGCGGGCGATGCCGTGCTGCAGGCTGCTGCGGGGCGCATGCTGGCGATCATGCGTGCCGATGACATGGTGGCCAGGCTGGCCGGAGACGAGTTCGTGGTGATCGCCCAGGCCGTCGCCAATCAGGCGTCAGCCCGGGATATCGCGCGCAAGCTGTGCGATGTGCTGTCGGCGCCGGTTGCGGTGGAGGGGGTTGAAGTGGTTGTGGGGGCCAGTATCGGAGTTTATCTGAACTTGTCCGGGCATGACCCGCAGAGTGCCGAGGAGGCTTTGGCGTTGGCGGACAAGGCGATGTATGAGGCCAAGCGAGGGGGGCGGAACAGGTTTAGGCTGGTGGGGGATTGAGGGAGATCGCCTGAAGAGGGCATCAGGCCTCCATGTGCCTGCCACAACAGTTGTAGCGCCTGTGAGATCGAGCGCCGCCCGCGCGGCGCATCGCGGGCAAGTCGGATCGCCGCACCGCCGCTCCCACATCTGTTTCGGGCCAGTTATTCCTGTGCCGCCAACAGGATCCGCCTTGTTCGCATGGCGATACATCTCGGTGGCTCCACCTGTCTCCTGTCATGCACCAAGGCGGTCCCTGTTGGCTTCACAGGAGGGACTGGCCCGAAACAGATGTAGGAGCGACCTTGGTCGCGATGCGCCGCGCGGGCGGCGCTCGATCTCACAGGCGCTACAACTGTCGTGGCAGGCACATGGAGGCCCTGATGCCATCCTCGGCCAATCACACCCCCAAATACCGCAACCCCCACAACACCCCCATACCCACCGCCAAGGTCAGGAGCGTACTGCGCGTACGCCAGGCAACCAATCCGGCCACCACAGCCGCCGGTATCTGCGGGTTGCTCCAGTCGATACCCGGCTGCCCGGCCTTGAACACCACGGCCGGCAGCACCAGTGCCGCCAACACGCTGGCCGGCACATACACCAGCGCACGGCGCAACATCGGTGGAATGCGTAACGTACCGTAGAACTCGATGAACGACAGCCGTATCGCGAAGGTGCCCAGGCCAATCAGGGCAAAGGTGATCCATGGGTTGATGTCGGTCATGGCGCCTCCGCTGCCACGGCTGCGCCCTTGCGCAGCTGTTCGATGCACAGCCCACAGAGCACGCCGCCCAGCGAGGCGACCAGCAAGCCGAGGTTGTAGGGCAGGTCGTGTGCCAGCACCGCCAGCGCGCCACCCACCGCCGCAGCGCCCAGCATCGCCGGGTTACGGATACCCGGTACCAGCAATGCCAGGAACGACAGCGGAATGGCAAAGCCCAGCGACCAGGACTCCGGAATGCCCGTCCCCAAGTACACCCCGGCCAGCACCGCCAGGTTCCAGCCGAACCACATCGGCAAGGCGGTGCCCAGGTAGTAGGGGAAGGCAAATCGCCCGAGGCCGTTGGTACCGAATTTCAGGCTGCACAGGGCGAACGACTGGTCGGACAGCAGGTAGGACAACGACCAGCTCTTGCGCCGCGGCAGATCGCTCAGGTGCGGGGCCAGGGCAGCGCTGTACATCAGGAAGCGCAGGTTGATCACCAACGCAGTCACCACCATTGTCAGCGGCAGCGCGCCGCTCTGCATCAGTTGCAGCACCACCATTTGCGCGGAGCCGGAATAGAACAGCAGGGTCATGCCCATCGCATCGAGCGGCGACATGCCGATACCGATGGCCGTGACCCCGGTAATCAGACCGAACGGCACCATGCCGGTCATGAGTGGCAGAACTGCGCGGACACCCTCGGTGAATGCGTGCATCGCGCTTTTGTAATGCATGGGAGTTCCTTGGAAATTCATCAGGCTCGCTCAAGGTAAAACCCGCACAGCTTGGTCACAACGCAGATTTCTGGAATATTAGGCCTAAAAAAACTAGGCCTGAAACCATGTCACTCGATTCACCCACCCGGCACACCCTGCAGCTCAATGCCCTGCGCGCGTTCGAAGCCTCGGCACGGCTCGGTGGCTTTGCCCGGGCTGCCCACGAATTGAAGGTAACGCCCGGGGCGATTGCGGCGCTGATCAAGACCCTGGAAGCCCAATACGGCGCCGCTCTGTTCGAGCGCCATGCCAAGGGCGTACGCCTGACCCCACTGGGCGAAAGCGTGAAGACGCAGTTCACCGAGGCCTTCGATGCGGTGGAGGAGGCTGCCCGTACCTTGCGCCGGCTGGCCGCGCCGCAGCGGGTGCATATCGTCACCTCGCCGGCTTTGGCCCAGCTGTGGATCGGGCCGCGGCTGCCGCGCCTGACCGAAATGCTCGCCCCCATCGAGGTCTCCGTGACGGCGGTCGATGAACCGCCCAACCTCAAGCGCAGCCCGTTCGACCTTTGCCTGTTCTACGTCGAGCAGGTCGAGCGTGGCCAGTGCAAGCTGGCCGATGAAGATATCCTGCCGGTGTGCAGCCCCGCGCTGGCCGCGCAGATTACCGCGCCGGCAGACCTGGCCAATGCGCGCTGCATCAAGGATGTCGGTTGGCAGGACTGGGATGTCTGGTCGGCGGCGATCATGCCTGAACAGCACTTCGTGGCCCGAGGCCCGGGTTTTTCCCTTTATTCGATCGCGGTGCAGCAAGCCTTGCTGGGCGCCGGTGTGCTGATCGGGCGCAGGAGCCTGATCCAGCCGTATCTCGACAGCGGCGAACTGGTCGCCCCCTTGGCCCGTTCGGTGCCATTGGGGTTGACCATCGCGGCATGGCGCTTGCCGGGTGCCACGGGCAACCCACGCGTGGCAGCGGTGGAAGAGGCCTTGAAGCGGCTGGCCTGAAGTGGCCAACGTTGCGCTGGCCACACCCAGGCTTCAGACCTGCTCGGTTTGCGCTGTCTGCGCGGCCACCTTGGCCTGGGTCTTGAGCTCGATGTCTTCCTTCATGCGCTGGGCGATCTGGTCATCGACCTTGGCCTGTTGCTCAGGTGGCAGGGCGTTGTAGTCGTCCTCGGTCATGCCCAGTTCCTGGAGGATCTTTTCCTTGATCTTCTCTTCCGGCGATTTGGCCATGTAGTCGCGGAAATCCTGCACTGCATCGCTGGTTGCCTGGGTGCTGGCGCCGGCCTGCTGGCGGGCGGCGAGGTCGGGGTTCTGCAGCATCACCTTGAGCTTGGCGAAGGCCTCTTCGCGGGCATCGTCGGCAGTCTGCTGCGAAGTGCTGCCCTGGCTGTTCTGCTGCGCAGACGCATTGCTGGCGGCCAGCGGCGCACGGAACGGTACCAGCTCGGCCTGCGCCTGGTCGTGGTTGATGCGCTGCTGCTGGTGCACGGTGGCCTGCCAACCCAGGCCATTGAGAGTGATTGCCATGTTCTCCTCCTTGGACGTTGCAAAGCCAGAAAGGCAGGGCAAGTCCCATGCCAGCCGTGCAGGCCGCGAAAATAGGACGTTCAGGCTATTTTGATCGTTGGTCGCCAGGCATATGCTTGCCTGTCACAGGAAACAAGTTGCCGCCTGCGGCAAACACAAGCACTGTCGGCAGCCCCTTCATCGGGGCGCAGTTGCTGGACACCAGGGAGAGCGTCCATGAGTCAGGAAGCGATGCCGGCACCTGCCGGCTTCAGTGAACAGCAGCTGGCCACCCTGTTCGCGTTGATCAGCGATGGCATCTGGGACTGGAATGCCAATACCGGCTACGTCTACCGCAACCCTGGCTGGTACGCCATGCTCGGCTACGAAAGCCATTCCATGGCCAACACCGTACTGACCTGGGAAAGCGTGATCCACCCCGAGGACTACCCCCGGGTGATGGCGCACTTCGAGGCCTATATCAACCAGCGCAACGAGCGCTATCTCATCGAGTACCGCTGCCGCTGCCACGATGGCAGCTACCTGTGGGTCGAGGACAGCGGCCATATCATCGACCGCAACGAGGATGGCTCGGTGGCGCGCATGCTCGGCGCGCACCGCAATATCGATGCGGGCAAGCGCCTGGTGGCGCAGCTGGAGCAGAAGAATCATTCGCTGGAAACCCAGGTGGCCGAGCGCACCCGCGAGCTGTCGTGGGTCAACCAACAATTGCAGCGCCAGCTGGACGAGAACCGCATTTTGGCCGAGCGCGACGCGCTGACGCGTATCGCCAATCGCTACCGTTTGGAGAAGACCCTGCAGCAGGAGTGCGAGCGGGCCAAGCGCTTCCGCCAGCCGCTGGCGCTGGTGGCCATGGACCTGGATGATTTCAAGCCGATCAATGACCGCTATGGCCACGCCCGTGGCGATGCGGCGTTGATCCGCGTCGTCGAAAACCTGAGCACCAGCCTGCGTGAACTTGACCTGCTGGCGCGCTGGGGCGGCGACGAGTTCGTCATGGTGCTGCCGCAGACCACGCTGGGCGAGGCACTGGACCTGGCGGGGCTGTTGCGCCGGGCGATGGAGCGGCTTGAACCGGTGGGTGATTACCGGCTGACCATGAGTTATGGCGTGGTGCAATGGCAGGAAGGGGAAGGCCAGGAAGCGCTGCTGGCCCGGGCTGACAAGGCCTTGTACCGGGCCAAGGAGGCGGGCAAGAACACGATTTCCGAGTGAGTCGCGGTCATTGTCTGTCTCGCTTGATTCTCAAATGCTGGCGCAATCCCTGTGGGAGCGGGCGTGCCCGCGAAGCAGGCACCGCGATGGATGGCACGGGCTTCGCCCGTGTTCGCGGGCGCGCCCGCTCCCACAGCGTTCGTGCAGTGCCTGGATAAAAAAGACCCGCGGCGCCAGGGGCGCAGCGGGTCAAATCGGCCTGGGCCGCTTCAGTGTCAGATATGCAGTGCGTGGCCTAGCGCGCGCAGTGCTGCTTCCTGCACCGCCTCTCCCAGCGTCGGGTGAGCATGGATGGTGCCGGCCACATCTTCCAGCCGTGCGCCCATCTCCAGCGACTGGGCAAACGCCGTGGACAGTTCCGAAACCGCCACGCCAACCGCCTGCCAGCCCACGATCAGGTGGTTGTCACGCCGCGCCACCACCCGTACGAAACCGCTTTTCGATTCCAGGCTCATGGCCCGGCCATTGGCGGCGAACGGGAACTGCGCGACGATGCAGTCCAAGCCTTGCTGGCTGGCTTGCTCCGGCGTCTTGCCCGCCACCACGACCTCCGGGTCGGTGAAGCACACCGCGGCAATCGCTGCAGGTTCGAAACGCCGGGTCTTGCCGGCAATGATTTCGGCAACCATCTCGCCTTGGGCCATGGCGCGGTGGGCGAGCATCGGCTCGCCGGCCACGTCACCGATGGCCCAGACGTTGCGCATGCTGGTGTGGCAGCGCTCGTCGATGGCGATGGCGGCGCCGTTCATTTTCAGGTCCAGGCATTCCAGGTTGAAGCCTTTGGTCCGTGGCCGCCGGCCGACGGCCACCAATACCCGGTCGGCTTCCAGGCGCAGTTGCCCGCCCTGGCCATCGCTGGCCAGCAAGCAGCCGCTTTCGTAGCCTTCGACGCTGTGGCCCAGGTGCAGGGCGATGCCCAGCTTCCTCAACGATTCGGCCACCGGCGCAGTCAGTTCGCTGTCGTAGGTAGGTAGAATGCGCTCACGCGATTCCACCACGCTGACCTGCGCGCCCAGCTTGCGATAGGCGATGCCCAGCTCCAGGCCGATGTAACCGCCGCCCACCACCACCAGGTGCTTGGGCAGGGCCTTGGGCGCCAGGGCTTCGGTGGAGGAGATGATTGGCCCGCCGAGCGGCAGCATCGGCAGTTCGACGCTGTTCGAGCCGGTGGCCAGCAGCAGGTGTTCGCACTGGATGCGCTGGCCGTCGACCTCGACCTGTTTGCCGTCGAGGATCTTCGCCCAACCGTGAATCACCTTGACCCCATGCTTTTTCAGCAAGGCGGCCACGCCGGTGGTCAGGCGGTCGACGATGCCGTCCTTCCAGGCCACGCTCTGGCCGAGGTCCAGGCGCGGGCTATCGACGCTGATGCCCAGCGGCGACTGCCCGGCGAAACGTGCGGTCTGGTGGAACTGCTCGGCCACGTGGATCAGCGCCTTGGACGGGATGCAGCCGATGTTCAGGCAAGTGCCGCCCAGGGCCTGGCCTTCGACCAGCACGGTAGGGATGCCCAGTTGCCCGGCGCGGATGGCGGCCACATAGCCGCCGGGGCCGCCACCGATGATCAGCAGGGTGGTGTCGATGATCTGGGACATGCTCACTCCAGGAACAGACAGGCAGGTTGTTCAAGCAGGCCACGCACGGCCTGGATGAACTGCGCGGCATCCATGCCATCGACCACCCGGTGGTCGAACGAGCTGGACAGGTTCATCATCTTGCGCACGACGATCTGGCCGTCGATCACCACCGGGCGCTCGACGATGCGGTTGACGCCGACGATCGCCACTTCCGGGGTGTTGACCACCGGGGTGCTGACGATGCCGCCCAGTGCGCCGAGGCTGGTCAGGGTGATGGTCGAGCCGCTCAGTTCTTCACGGCTTGCCTTGTTGCTGCGTGCGGCGTTGGCCAGGCGCGAGATTTCGCCGGCATTGGCCCACAGGCTGCCAGCCTCGGCATGGCGCAGCACCGGCACCATCAGGCCGTTGTCGCCCTGAGTGGCGATGCCCACATGCACAGCACCATGGCGGGTGATGACCTGAGCTTCGTCGTCATAGGTGGCGTTGATCTGCGGGAAGTCGCGCAACGCCACGACCATGGCGCGGACCAGGAACGGCAGCAGGGTCAGCTTGCCACGCGTGTTGCCGTGCTTGGCATTGAGTTGCTGGCGCAGGGCCTCAACAGCGGTGACGTCGATCTCTTCCACGTAGCTGAAGTGCGCGACGCGACGCTTGGCGTCCTGCATGCGCTGGGCGATCTTGCGGCGCAGGCCGATCACCTGCACCTGCTCGCTGTCGGTGCGCTTGGCATAGCCACTCGGCGCCTGGCCGGCAGCGCTGTGCGGCTTGCTCATGAAGGCGTCGAGGTCTTCGTGCAGGATGCGCCCGGCCGGGCCGCTGCCATGCACGTAGCGCAGCTCGATACCGGCATCCAGGGCGCGCTTGCGCACCGCCGGCGAGGCCAGCGGCTTGTCGCCCGGCTGGCGCGGCACGATCGCTGCTTCAACGTGCTGCTCGGGTGCCTGCAAGGCTGCCGGCTGCGGCACTTTCGCTTCTGGCTTGGGGGCAACAGGCGGCACGGGCGCGCTGTGCGCTTCCACAGGTTTGGCCTGCGGCACATCCACATGGTTGCCGCTGCCTTCCACTTCGATGCGGATCAGCTCGCTGCCGACCGCCATCACCTCACCTGGCTGGCCACCCAGGGCCAGCACCTTGCCGCTGACCGGCGAAGGGATTTCCACGGTGGCCTTGTCGGTCATGACATCGGCCACCACCTGGTCTTCGGCGATCACGTCGCCGACCTTGACGAACCATTCCACCAACTCGACCTGCGCGATGCCTTCGCCAATGTCCGGCATCTTGATGACGTGCGTGCCCATTCAGACCTCCATGACCCGTTTCAATGCCGCGCCTACCCGCGAAGGGCCTGGGAAGTAGGCCCATTCCTGTGCGTGGGGGTAGGGGGTGTCCCAGCCGGTGACGCGTTCGATCGGCGCTTCGAGGTGATGGAAGCAGTGCTCTTGCACCAGCGACACCAGTTCGGCGCCGAAGCCGCAGGTGCGGGTCGCTTCATGCACGACCACGCAGCGGCCGGTCTTCTTCACCGACGCGACGATGGTCTCCAGGTCCAGCGGCCAGAGGCTGCGCAGGTCGATCACTTCGGCGTCGACGCCGGTCTCCTCGGCGGCCACCTGGGCCACGTAGACCGTGGTGCCGTAGGTCAGCACGGTGACATCGTTGCCCGGGCGGGTGATCGCCGCCTTGTCCAGCGGCACGGTGTAGTAGCCGTCCGGCACGGCGCTTTGCGGGTGCTTCGACCAGGGCGTGACAGGGCGGTCGTGGTGGCCGTCGAACGGGCCGTTGTACAGGCGCTTGGGCTCGAGGAAGATTACCGGGTCGTCGCATTCGATCGAGGCGATCAACAGGCCTTTGGCGTCATACGGGTTGGATGGCATCACCGTGCGCAGGCCGCAGACCTGGGTGAACATCGCTTCCGGGCTCTGGCTGTGGGTCTGGCCGCCATAGATGCCGCCGCCGCAGGGCATGCGCAAGGTCAGCGGGGCGATGAACTCGCCGGCCGAACGGTAGCGCAGGCGGGCCATCTCCGAGACTATCTGGTCCGAGGCCGGGTAGAAGTAATCGGCGAACTGGATTTCCACCACCGGGCGCAGGCCGTAGGCACCCATGCCCACGGCAGTGCCGACGATACCGCTTTCCGAAATCGGCGCGTCGAACACCCGCGATTTGCCGTACTTGTTCTGCAGGCCTTCGGTGCAACGGAACACGCCGCCGAAGTAACCGACGTCCTGGCCGTAGATCACCACATTGTCGTCGCGCTCGAGCATGACATCCATGGCTGAGCGCAGGGCCTGGATCATGGTCAGTGTGCTGGTGGCCATGGCGGTTTCCGGGTTGATGCTGTTGTTGTGATCGTTCATCTCAGACCCCCAGTTCCTGGCGCTGACGGCGCAGGTGGTCAGGCATTTCCTTGTACACGTCCTCGAACATCGAAGCCGCGCTCGGGATGTGGCCGTTGGCCAGGGTGCCGTACTGTTCCGCTTCCTTCTGCGCAGCGATGACCGCGGCTTCGAACTCGGCAGTGGTGGCCTGGTGTTCTTCCTCGGACCAGTGACCGATCTTGATCAGGTGCTGCTTCAGGCGGGCGATCGGGTCGCCCAGCGGGAAGTGGCTCCAGTCATCGGCCGGGCGGTACTTGGACGGGTCGTCCGAGGTCGAGTGCGGGCCGGCGCGGTAGGTGACCCACTCGATCAGCGAGGGGCCCAGGCCGCGGCGGGCGCGTTCGGCGGCCCAGCGCGAGGCGGCGTAGACGGCGACGAAATCGTTGCCGTCGACCCGCAGCGAAGCGATGCCGCAACCCACGCCACGGCCGGCAAAGGTGGTCTGCTCGCCACCGGCGATGGCCTGGAAGGTGGAGATCGCCCACTGGTTGTTTACCACGTTGAGGATCACCGGGGCGCGGTAGACGTGGGCGAAGGTGAGGGCGGTGTGGAAGTCCGACTCGGCGGTGGCGCCGTCGCCGATCCAGGCCGAGGCGATCTTGGTATCGCCCTTGATCGCCGAAGCCATGGCCCAGCCGACCGCCTGTACGAACTGGGTCGCCAGGTTGCCGCTGATGGTGAAGAAACCGGCTTCGCGCACCGAATACATGATGGGCAGCTGGCGGCCCTTGAGCGGGTCGCGCTCGTTGGACAGCAGTTGGCAGATCATCTCGACCAGCGACACGTCGCGGGCCATGAGGATGCTCTGTTGGCGATAGGTGGGGAAGCACATGTCGGTGCGGTTGAGCGCCAGCGCCTGGGCGCTGCCGATGGCTTCTTCGCCCAGGCTCTGCATGTAGAAGGACATCTTCTTCTGGCGCTGGGCAACCACCATGCGGCTGTCGAAGATGCGCGTCTTGAGCATTGCGCGCATGCCTTGGCGGAGGATTTGCGGGTCGATGTCCTCGGCCCATGGGCCTTGGGCGTTGCCTTGCTCGTCGAGCACGCGGACCAGGCTGTAGGACAGGTCGGCAGTGTCGGCAGCGTCGACATCGATCGGCGGTTTACGGACTTGCCCTGCGTCGTTCAGGCGCAGGTAGGAGAAATCGGTCTGGCAGCCTGGCCGGCCGGTGGGCTCGGGCACATGCAAACGCAGGGGGGCGTACTCGTTCATGCTTTTTACGCTCGCTCGGATGTTGTTTTTGTGAGCTCTGAAGCGGCCGCCGCTGAGTACCGGCTTGTGACTGGTAGGTCAGCGTCATCTACATCTTAGTGGCAGGGCAGGAGAATTTTTCTCTCAAGTTGATTGCCTTTGCCTGACGGTGGAGATAAACATTCCGGATAAACACAAAAAACCGGTGAATTTGTCTCATGCGCAAGCTCGATCGTACCGATATCGGCATTCTCAACAGCCTCCAGGACAATGCCCGCATCACCAACGCAGAACTGGCGCGCTCGGTGAACCTGTCGCCGACGCCCTGTTTCAACCGGGTCAAGGCCATGGAAGAGTTGGGGGTGATCCGCCAGCAGGTGACCTTGTTGTCGCCGGAAGTGCTGGGGCTGGATGTGAATGTGTTCATTCATGTCAGCCTGGAGAAGCAGGTGGAGCAGGCGTTGCACCGCTTCGAGGAAGAGATCGCCGAACGGCCCGAGGTGATGGAGTGCTACCTGATGACCGGCGACCCGGATTACCTGTTGCGCGTGCTGTTGCCGAGCATCCAGGCGCTGGAGCGGTTTCTCGATTACCTGACGCGGTTGCCGGGGGTGGCCAATATCCGTTCGAGCTTTGCCCTCAAGCAGGTGCGGTACAAGACGGCGTTACCGTTGCCTTCCAATGGCATGACTTTGCGCGAATAATTTTCACCTTTACTGGCCTCTTCGCGGGCTCGCCCGCTCCCACAGGACAGCACGAGCCTCAGGCATTGTGTGATCCCTGTGGGCAAGCCCGCGAAGAGGCCGGAACAGGCAACACAGGGGGTGCTTGATATTTTAAACACCCCAAGCCTATGTTGTTGTCAGCCTATAACAACAAGGACAAGCGTCATGACCACCGCCGCCCACCGCTCGCTGGCCGAGCACCTCCAGGGCATCGACCAGATCGAATGCGTCACCCCCGACCTCAACGGCATTCCCCGCGGCAAAGTAATGACCGCCGAGGGCTTCCTCGAAGGCCGCCGCCTGCAGATGGCCCGGGGAGTGATGCTGCAATGCATCATGGGCGGCTACCCGCCGGCGCGTTTCTATGGCAGCGATGACGGCGACCTGGCCCTGGTGGCGGAGCCCTCGCAGATTCACCGGCTGCCCTGGAGCGAAGAAGGGCTGGCGCTGGCCATTTGTGACGCCAATGAACTGGATGGCCGGCCCTCGGCGCTGTCCACCCGTGGTCAGCTCAAGGCGGTGATCGCCCGCTACGCCGCCTTGGGCCTGGCACCGGTGGTGGCGACCGAGCTGGAGTTCTTCGTCTTCGCCCCCAACACCGACCCGCAGCAACCCTTCTTGCCACCCATGGGCAAGGATGGCCGCCGCGAGCTTGGCCATTCGGCGTTCAGCGTCAGCTCCAACAACGGCCTGCGTCCGTTCTTCCAGGAGGTCTACCAGTGCATGGCGGCCCTGGGCCTGCCGCGTGACACCTTCATGCACGAAATGGGCGTGAGCCAGTTCGAGATCAATTTACTGCACGGCGACCCCCTGTTGCTGGCCGACCAGACTTTCCTGTTCAAGCACCTGCTCAAGGAGGTGGCGCTCAAGCACGGTCTGAGCGTGGTATGCATGGCCAAGCCATTGGCGCACACTCCGGGCAGCTCCATGCACATTCACCAGAGCGTCGTGGAGATCGCCAGTGGGCGTAATGTGTTCAGCGACGAGCAAGGCCAGCCGACCGAGGCCTTCTACCACTTCATTGGTGGGCAGCAGGCGTGCATGGCCGACTTCACCGCGCTGTTCGCGCCCAACGTCAACTCCTACCAGCGGCTCTGCCATCCCTACGCTTCGCCGAACAATGCCTGCTGGTCCGAGGACAACCGCGCGGCCGGCCTGCGCATTCCGGCCAGTGCCCCGGTGGCGCGGCGGGTCGAGAACCGCCTGCCGGGTGCCGACGCCAACCCCTACCTGGCCATTGCGGCCAGCCTGGCCGCCGGCCTGCACGGTATCGAGCAGCGCCTGCAGCCTGCCCCGGCGATCCAGGGCGAGTTCGAGGTGCCGGAACCCCTGAGCCTGCCGTGCACCCTGCATGCGGCGCTTGAGCGTCTCAAGCGCAGCGGCCTGGCGCGGGAACTGTTCGGCAGCGAGTTCATCGAAGGCTACATTGCCAGCAAGACCCTGGAACTGACGGACTTCTTCAACGAGATCACCCCCTGGGAACGGCGCGTGCTGGCAGCACAGGCCTGATCGCGACACAATCGGCACTGGACGCGCCCCTGTCCGCTTATTTGGCGGGCAGGGGACTGCGCCGTGGCCATTTTGCTTTTATGCTTGCCAGCAAGCCAACGCCACCTGACCACGGAGCTCGACGGGACGTATGCGAAACATCTGGAAGCCCTTTCAGTCGTTGTATTTCGCCGCCTTGATGATGTTGATCGGCTCGGGCCTGCTCAGTACCTACCTGGCGCTGCGCCTGGCGGCCGATCATGTCGACAGCCTGTGGGTCGGTGCCTTGATGGCCGCCAACTACTTCGGCCTGGCCGTGGGCGGCAAGGTCGGCCACCGCCTGATCGGCCGGGTAGGGCACATCAGGGCCTACGCCACGTGCGCTGGCATCGTCTGCGCGGCCGTGCTGGGGCATGGCATGACCAGCTGGTTGCCGGTGTGGGTCGGGCTGCGGATGATCGTCGGCCTGGGGATGATGTGCCAGTACATGGTCATCGAAAGCTGGCTCAATGAGCAGGCCGAGGCCAAGCACCGAGGGGCGGTGTTCAGTGGCTACATGATTGCGTCCTACCTTGGCCTGGTGCTTGGCCAGCTGATCCTGGTGGTGCACCCGCAACTGGGCCCGGAACTGTTGATGCTGGTGGCCATGTGCTTCGCCCTGTGCCTGGTGCCGGTGGCGATGACCCGGCGCATCCACCCGGCACCCCTGCGCCCGGCACCGATGGAGCCCAAGTTCTTCATCAAGCGGGTACCGCAGTCGCTCAGTACGGTGCTGGGGTCAGGCCTGATCGTCGGTTCGTTCTATGGCCTGGCGCCGCTCTACGCCTCCAGCCAGGGCTTGTCTACCGAGCAGATCGGTCTGTTCATGGGTTGCTGCATCTTTGCCGGGCTGCTGGTGCAATGGCCCTTGGGCTGGTTGTCCGACCGCTACGACCGGGCGGTGCTGATCCGCAGCGTTGCAATAGGCCTGGCGCTGGCTTCGGTGCCGCTGGCATTGCTGCCGAGTGTGCCGCTGGAGGTGTTGTTCAGCATAGGCTTCGTGATTTCATTGTTGCAGTTCTGCCTGTACCCGCTGGCCGTGGCGTTTTCCAATGACCATGTAGAGAGCGAGCGGCGGGTGTCGCTGACGGCCATGCTGCTGGTCACCTATGGCGTCGGTGCCTGTATCGGGCCGCTGGCGGCGGGGGTACTGATGAAGGTGCTGGGGGCGCAGATGCTCTATGCGTTCTTCGCGTTCTTCGCTTTGGTACTGGTGTGGCGCATCCGGCCGAAGGCGGTCACCGGGCTGCACCAGGTGCAGGATGCGCCGCTGGGCCACGTGGCCATGCCGGCGGCCGGTTCGCCGCTGTCGGCGGCGCTCGACCCGCGGGTGGATGAGCAGACCGTGCAGGAGGTGATGCAGGCGCCGGTGGCGGCTGAGGATACAGAGGATGATCAGAAGGCCGAGCCGGTTGCCGAGGCTCGGGCAGAGGATGAGGTCAGCAAGTCGGTTTAAGCCTGTGCCGGCCTCTTCGCGGGCTTGCCCGCTCCCACAGGTACTGCAAAGGTTTCGAGACCGGTGCAGTCCCTGTGGGAGCGGGCGAGCCCGCGAAGAGGCCTGTCCTGCAAACATAGAAACAGAAACGCCACCCGATGGGTGGCGTTCTTGTATTGGCAGACGACTCAGTAGTCGTCCTTGTCGAACCGCCGCGCCTCACGCTGCAGCTGGTAGACAAAACTTTCGACCTTGCGCTGTGCCTGGCCATTGAGGTTATGGAAACGCACACCGGCGAAGGTGGTGTTGATCCGCTCTTCATAGTGCAAGTGGCGCAGCTCGACCATGGTGTCTACCAGGCCCAGCGGGTTGCTGGCCTTGAAGCGCTCGTATACCTGGCCCAATTGCAGGCGGTCCTCGACATTGCCCTCGAAGCGCAGCTTGCAGCCGGTGGCAGAGATGTCCAGCAGCTTGCCGCGCAAGGCTCCGTTACCCTTGAGGTAGCTGCCGTCGAGAATGATGTCGACCAGTTGCGACAGCTTCAGCGCGGCGCGGAAGGCATTGCGACGCTGGTGGTAGGTCATCTCTTCGGGCATCGCGCCACGGTAGCAGCGGTGGCCGTCCACTTCGCTGATCTTCAATTCATGATTGCACTCCCAGGCGATGCGCACACCGTCATGGAAGCCTTCGACGCGAAACGGTTCGCCGTTTTCGATGAATTTCTCGCCGTCGCGCGGGATCATTTCGTCCAGCGCGAGGATATTGCTGTCACGGTCCACGTGTACCACGTAGCTCTGGAACCGCTGGCTGCGCTCATGGAAGGTGATGATCAGCGGATCATGGCTGTCTTGCAGCTGGCGCAGGTTGGCCGCGATCTCCAAGGGCGTGTTCAGCACCTTCGGCGGTTGCGGGGCATCGGTTTCATTGAACACGGGTTTTCAATCTCCAGGCAAAAACGACACACGCAAGTAACGGCATTTTGCCAGTATGTTCCGTGCCTTGATAGAAGTAATCACACTTGGCTGAGCGCCCGGGGCTTGGCAAGTGGAGAAGTGGCGCCACGGCTGTCATAGAGCGACGGTGCTTCGCCACCCTGAAGGATTCTGATCTGGTTGGCCGTGACGTGTTGTTGCACCTGGATGATCCGGCCATTGGTCTCGTTGACCTTCTGGCAGGCATCCATCAGCTGGGTCAGCACATCGAGCTGCTGCATGATCAGCTCGCCGTTGTCCGATTGTGCCGCCAATGCCTGCACGCCGGCACGGTTGGCGCTCAGGCCAAGGCTGGCAAGCAGGTTGTTGCGGCGCGTGCCTTGCTGCTCGAGCAGGACGATCAGCGACTGCTTGCGGGCGAGGATGCCCTCCAGCGGCGCCATGTCGCGACCGTGCAAGGCCACTGACTCCTGCTGGAGCAGGTCGAGCAGTTCCTGGGTCGGAGCGATGTCGTCTTCGATCAGTTGCAGCAAAGTGATGTCGTGCATGGCTAACTCTTGGCTTTACATAGCGTCCGTGAAGTCAGCGCGCCGAACGGTCAGCGCTGGGCTTCGAAATCGAGCAGTTTGCTGGCGACGCGGCCGGCATCGACCTGATAGCTGCCGTCTGCGATCGCCTGCTTCAACTGAGCCACGCGGGCACTGTTGACGACGGGCTGGTCGCGCAGCTTGTCGCTGACCTTTTGCAACTGCTGTGCCTCTTGGCTGAGGTGTACCGCTTCTCCGCTGGCGCTTTTTGGCGCTTCTTGGGTTTCGCCGGTTTTCTCGGCGTTGCCGGACGTGGCGTTGCCACGAACGCCGCCCGTGATGGACGGAGAATTATTCAAACGACTGAAGTCGATGACCATGATCAGAAACCTCTGGGTATTTGGACGCTTGCCTTGTTTTCGGCCAACCCGAAAGAAACTTTAGGCGTAAATGCATAGCCGCCTGTCAGCAAGCTCGCGAACCCGTGTTCTGACACAGTTTAGGAAAAGCGGTTCCTCACCGCCAGCGCAATCTACATGGCGACCTCGACCTGCCCGGGGCCGGTGACACGGGCTTTTACCACGCGCTGCGAATTGAGGTTGCGTACGCGGATCTGTTCGCCTTGGCCGCCCTTGGCCAAGGCTTCGCCAGGCATGCGCACGCTCAAGGTGCCGCTGCGCGCGGTAATCACCACATGATCGCCTTTACGCACCACTTCGGCTTGCTCCAGGTGCTGCGGCGTGAGGACCTGGTCGAGTACGGTCGGGCGCAGCATCTTCATGCCTACCGCCTGGTCGAGGTCGGTGAGAAAGCCCTGGGGCAGCGTGCCGACGTCACGCTCGCGCAGGGCCACGTCAGCTTCGCCAACGACGTTGTCGCGCTTGAGCGGGCGGGTCACCACCACCACATCGCGGAACAGCTTCACGGTTGCCGGCACGAAGATGGTCCACGGCGCGCTGCCGTCACAGCGGACCCGCACGGTGACCCGGCCAAGCGGTTGCGCCGGGCTCTCCAGCGAGGCGTCCAGCTGCTGGCTGCACAGTGGCATGCGCAGACGCGGATCGAGCGGGTTGACCTGGATTTCGTAGCGCCCGGGCGTCTGGGTGGTGGCCAGGTAATCCTCGACACTGAATTCAAGAAACCCTTGGGTGACACCGATAAGCTGTTCAGGCAAGGTAACCGCATCCGCCAGCGTGCGAACGCCGGGTGCCAGCAGGCACAGCACGGCGAGCGTGCCGCTCAGCAGGCGCGTCAGTCGTCGGAAATTTGTCGTTTTCGTGTACATGGCGCTCAAAAAAGCAAAGCCCGTGCCGACTTGGTGGTCATGTAGCACCAAAAAGGCAGAACGCATAAGGAGTCAGGCATGGCGGGGGTAATGGATTCAGTCAACCAGCGTACGCAGCTGGTTGGGCAGAATCGCCTGGAATTGCTGCTGTTCCGTCTCAACGGGGCGCAGCTGTACGGCATCAACGTGTTCAAGGTTCGCGAAGTGCTGCAGTGTCCGGAGCTGACCGTGCTGCCCAAGTCGCACCCGGTGGTGCGCGGCGTGGCCAACATTCGCGGGGCGACCATCCCGATCCTCGACCTGTCGATGGCGACCGGCCTGCCGGGGTTGCAGGAAGACACGCGCAACAGCTTCGTGATCATCACCGAGTACAACACCAAGACCCAGGGCTTTTTGGTGCACTCGGTCGAGCGCATCGTCAACATGAACTGGGAAGAGATCCATCCGCCACCCAAGGGCACGGGCCGCGACCACTACCTGACCGCCGTCACCCGGGTCGACAACCGCATGGTCGAGATCATCGATGTGGAAAAGGTGCTGGCCGAAGTGGCGCCATCGTCCGAGTCGGTGTCTGCCGGCGTGGTCGATGCCGAGGTGCAGGACAAGGCCACGCTGCTGCGGGTGCTGACCGTCGACGATTCGTCGGTGGCGCGCAAGCAGGTCAGCCGCTGCCTGCAGACGGTGGGGGTGGACGTGGTGGCGCTCAACGATGGCCGACAGGCGCTCGACTACCTGCGCAAGCTGGTGGAGGAGGGCAAAAAGCCTGAAGAAGAGTTCCTGATGATGATCTCCGACATTGAAATGCCGGAAATGGATGGCTATACGCTTACCGCAGAGATCCGCAGCGATCCGCGCATGCAAAAATTGCACATCTGCCTGCATACTTCGCTGTCCGGGGTATTCAACCAGGCGATGGTCAAGAAGGTCGGGGCGGATGATTTCCTGGCCAAGTTCAAGCCGGACGACTTGGCCCAGCGCGTGGTCGACCGGATCAAGGCAGCGAATTGAAGCAGCCGGGGCATGTTTCCGGCACCAGTGATTTAAAAGAGGCGGCAGTAGTGTCTACGGGTAATTTGGAGTTCGAACAGTTCAGGGTCTTCCTGGAAAAAGCCTGTGGCATCCTGCTGGGCGAGAATAAGCAGTACCTGGTTTCCAGCCGTCTCAACAAGTTGATGGAGCAGCAGGGCATCAAGAGCCTGGGCGAGCTGGTGCAGCGGATCCAGACCCAGCCGCGGGGTGGCCTGCGCGAACAGGTGGTGGATGCGATGACCACCAACGAAACCCTGTGGTTTCGCGATACCTACCCGTTCGAAGTGTTGAAGAACAAGGTCATTCCCGAGTTCATCAGGAACAACCCCGGGCAGCGCCTGCGCATGTGGTCGGCGGCTTGCTCCTCGGGGCAGGAGCCGTACTCGATCTCGATGGCCATCGACGAGTTCGAGCGCAGCAACCTGGGCCAGTTGAAGATGGGGGCTCAGATCGTGGCCACCGACCTGTCCGGCTCGATGCTGACCAACTGCAAGACCGGTGAGTACGACAGCCTGGCCATCGCCCGTGGCCTGTCCCAGGAGCGCCTGCAACGTTACTTCGACGCCAAGGGGCCGGGGCGCTGGGCGGTCAAGCCGGCAATCCGTAGCCGCGTCGAGTTCCGCTCGTTCAACCTGCTCGACAGCTATGCGAGCCTGGGCAAGTTCGACATCGTGTTCTGTCGCAATGTGCTGATCTACTTCTCGGCACAGGTGAAGAAGGACATCCTGATGCGTATCCACAGCACCCTGAAGCCTGGGGGCTACCTGTTCCTCGGTGCCTCGGAGGCGCTGAACGGGTTACCGGACCACTACCAGATGGTCCAGTGCAGCCCGGGGATCATCTACCAGGCCAAGTAAGCGAAAAGGCCGGCAACTCAAGTTGCCGGCCTTTTTGTTTGCCTGCGCCGGCCTCTTCGCGGGCATGCCCGCTCCCACAGGGTCATCACAAGTCTCCAGGATAGCGCAGTACTTGTGGGAGCGGGCGAGCCCGCGAAGCAGGCAACGCGGTTTGACGTCAATTTTTTGATTTGCCGCTTTTGCCACCCGGCAATTGCCGCTTTCGCTTCGCCAGGCGGAAGCAGTTTGCCGCTTTTCTGGCATCACGCCATCAGCCTTCAGTGCCACACCCCAGCATTTCCGGGCTTTCGGGAATGTGGCACAGCCCTTGCTATACCTTGCTCAACGAAATTCCGGCCAACCTTCGAAGGTTTTCCCGACATGAGCATCAGTTTCGACAAGGCGCTTGGCATTCACGAAAAGGCACTGGGCTTCCGCGCCCAGCGCGCCGAAGTGCTGGCCAACAACATCGCCAACGCCGATACGCCCAACTACAAGGCGCGTGACATGGACTTCTCCTCGGTGCTCGCCGCCGAGAGCCAGAAGCAGCAAAGCGGCCGCTTCGCCATGGACCGCACCAACAGCCGCCACATCGAGGCCGAAGGCCTGGCAATGGCCGACGACACCCTGCAGTACCGCGTGCCGACCCAGCCATCGATCGACCAGAACACCGTGGACGCCCAGATCGAGCAATCGAACTACACGGAGAACGCCATCGGTTTCCAGGCCAGCTTCACCTTGCTCAACAGTAAATTCAAAGGGCTGGTTTCGGCCCTGCGCGGAGAGTAATTCATGTCCCTTTCCAGTGTTTTCAACATTGCCGGCAGTGGCATGAGCGCGCAGAACACCCGCCTCAACACCGTCGCCTCGAACATCGCCAACGCCGAGACCGTGTCGTCGAGCATCGACCAGACCTACCGTGCGCGCCACCCGGTGTTCGCCACCACCTTCCAGAACGCGCAAAGCGGCGTCAGCCAGTCGCTGTTCGAGGATCAGGGCGAGGCGGGGCAGGGCGTGCAGGTCAAGGGCATCGTCGAAGACCAGAGCAACCTGGAGGCGCGCTACGAGCCGAATCACCCGGCGGCGAACAAGGACGGCTACGTCTACTACCCGAACGTCAATGTGGTCGAGGAGATGGCTGACATGATCTCCGCCAGCCGCGCGTTCCAGACCAACGCCGAGCTGATGAACACCGCCAAGAACATGATGCAGAAAGTGCTGACCCTGGGTCAGTGATAAGGAAGCCGGACCATGGCCATCGATACCTCCACTACCGGTGTCAATCTCAACGACGTCCTCGCGGCGTCCGGTGTCAACACTGGCACCAAGAAGACCACCACCGATACCGCGTCCCAGACCGGCAACAGCACACTGGGCAAGGATGCGTTCCTGCAGTTGCTGGTGACCCAGATGCAGCACCAGAACCCACTCGACCCGCAGGACAACGGCGAGTTCGTGGCCCAGCTGGCCCAGTTCAGCAGCCTGGAAGGCATCACCTCGCTGAACGAGTCGGTCACCAACATCACCAGCGCCATGGCCTCGTCCCAGGCGCTGCAGGCCTCGTCGCTGGTCGGTCGCTCGGTGATCGTGCAGAACGACAAGGCGGTGGTCGATACCGCCGAAAGCTTCAATGGCCAGTTCGTCGTGCCGCAGGCCATCGACGGGGCGAAGATCACCGTCAAGGACAAGGACGGCAACACCGTCAAGACCATCGAAGTGGGTGAGCAGAAGGCCGGCTATGCCGACTTCATCTGGGATGGTACCAACGCGAGCGGCGAGAAGGTCGACCCGGGTACCTATACCTTCACGGCCAGCACCACGGTGGACGGCAAGTCGGTGCAGATGAACACCCTGTTGCCGGCCAAGGTCACCAGCGTCAGCTTCAACACCACGGGCGAGATGGTGCTCAACCTCGCCGGGGTCGGCAAGGTTTCCCTGTCCGACGTACAAACCATCGGAATCTGAGGCCGGAACGGCACAAGGAGCAACAGCATGTCTTTCAATATCGGCCTTAGCGGTCTGTACGCTGCCAACAAGCAGCTGGATGTTACCGGCAACAACATTGCCAACGTCAACACCACCGGTTTCAAGTCGTCGCGTGCCGAGTTCGCCGACGTCTATGCCGGCGCCAACCGCCTGGGCGTGGGCAAGAACCAGGTAGGCAACGGTGTGCGCCTGGCTGCGGTTTCCCAGCAGTTCACCCAGGGTGACGTGAACAACACCGGCAACGTGCTGGACATGGGTATCCAGGGTCAGGGTTACTTCGTGCTGTCGGACAACGGCTCGATGGTCTACACCCGTGCCGGTGCCTTCCAGACCAGCAAGGACAACTATGTCGTTACCTCCGATGGCCTGCGTCTGCAGGGCTATGCCGCTGATGCCAACGGCAATATCAAGAAGGGTGTCCTGACCGACCTGAAGATCGATACATCGGCCCTGGAACCCAAGGCTACCAGCCTGATCGACCAGGGCATCAACCTGAACTCCTCGGCCAAGTCGATCCCGTTGCCGTCGGTTCCGCCCGTTGCCGGTGACATCGTCTTCGACCCGACTGACGAAACGTCGTACACCAAGTCGTTCTCGACCAAGATCTACGACAGCCAGGGCAACGAGCACACCATGGAGCAGTTCTATCGCAAGACCGATACGAACCAGTGGACCATGTACACCCTGGTCGACGGCCGCAACCCGATGGACCCGACCAGCACTGCCCCGCTGACCGGCACCATCGCCTTCAACAGCGATGGCAGCGTCGCCTCGATGGCCACCGACACCACCGGCGTGCCGGCCGGCGCCGAATGGAGCGTGACCAACAACACCTTCACGCTCAAGGGCTGGATCCCGGCTACCCAGGATGCCAGCGGCAACTGGATCGCCAACGGTTCCACCGAGAACACCAGCGGCTTGCGCATGTCGATGAACAGCACCACTTCGTACAACACCGAGACCGCGCGCATGTCGCAGTCCCAGGATGGTTACGCCACCGGTATCCTGTCGAGCCTGAGCATCGACTCCACGGGGGTGATGTTCGCCAGCTTCAGCAACCAGCAGTCGCGCGCCATCGGCCAGGTGGCACTGGCCAGCTTCGCCAACGACCAGGGCCTGCAGCAGATTGGCGGCACCCGCTGGACCGAGACCTACTCCTCGGGCATCCCGGGCATCGATGCGCCGAAGACCGGCACCCTGGGCAGCGTCGAGTCCAACTCGCTGGAAAACTCCAACGTCAACCTGACCCAGGAGCTGGTCGAGTTGATCAAGGCGCAGAGCAACTACCAGGCGAACGCCAAGACCATCTCCACCGAAAGCACCATCATGCAGACCATCATCCAGATGACCTGATGGTCGCTGGCTGAGCGTGTCTGGACGAGCCCCTTTCCCGTGAAGGGGTTCGTCGTATTTGCGGGAGGGAATATGAAAAGGCTGGTTGTCGCATTGATTGCCGCTTTCTGCCTGTATCAGGCCCAGGCCGGCACCGCGCCGTGGTGGCGCTGGGAAAGCCAGGCGGATGGCCGGCTGGTGTGCTCGCAATGGCCGCCGGGGGAGGGCTGGAAGAAGTTTGCCGGCCCATTCAGCAATGGCGGATGCCGCGAGCCTTGATTGGCCTGTGCCGGCCTCTTCGCGGGCGCGCCCGCTCCCACAGGGTTTGCACTGATTTCAGGGGCTGTGCTGTACCTGTGGAAGCAACTGTCTTGCTCAGATGTTAAAAGCTGGCGCGACTCCTGTGGGAGCGGGCTTGCCCGCGAAAGGGCCGGTACAGGATTGCCGCGATCGGCAATCCGGCGCCGGATAACCGGCGGCGCCTGAGTGGCAGAACCCCGAAAAAGCCCGTATTCACGGGCTTTTTCAGCATTTGAAAAAGTTGGTTCGGAACTTGCTTTAGAGCCTGCACAGCAACGGCGAGCGGCAAACGATCGTCAGTGCAGCGGAGGATGACTGTGGACAAGATGCTTTACGTGGCCATGACCGGCGCCAGCCAGAACGCGCTGGCGCAGAAGGCCCACGCCAACAACCTGGCGAACGTTTCCACCAATGGTTTCCAGCGCGACCTGGAGCAGGCGCGCTCGATGCCGGTGTTCGGTGACAGCTTTCCGTCGCGGGCGTTTGCCATGACTGAACGCCCGGCTACCGATTTCAGCGAAGGGCCGATGGTCGAGACCGGGCGTGACCTGGACGTGGCCGTGTCCGGGCAGGGCTTCATTGCCGTGCAGGCGCCGGATGGCAGCGAAGCCTACGTGCGCACCGGCAGCCTGAACATCGACGCCCTCGGCGTGCTGCGTGCCGGCAACGGCATGCCGGTGATCGGCAACGGTGGCCCGATCGCCATTCCGCCTGAGCAGAAGGTTGAAGTGGGTGCCGACGGTACCATCAGCATCCGCTCGATGGGTGAAGACCCGCGGGTGATGGCCGAGGTCGATCGCATCAAGCTGGTCAACCCGGACATGAAGAGCATGACCAAGGGCCTGGACGGGCTGATCCACACCCAGAACGGCCAACCGGCTGCTGCCGACGTCAATGTGCGGGTGGTGTCGGGCTTCCTCGAAGGCAGCAACGTCAACGCCGTTGAAGAAATGACCTCGGTGCTGGCGTTGTCCCGCCAGTTCGAGCTGCACGTGAAAATGATGAACGCGGCCAAGGAAGGCGATGAAGCCATGGCGCGTGTTTTGCAAATCGGCTAACCAACTGTGAACGGGTGCCGTAAAACAGGCGCACGAGGAGAATACTGATGCTTCCGGCTCTTTGGGTCGCTAAAACCGGCCTGTCCGCCCAGGACACCAACCTGACTGTCATTTCCAACAACCTGGCCAACGTCTCGACCACCGGCTTCAAGCGTGATCGTGCCGAGTTCGCCGACCTGCTGTACCAGATCAAGCGTCAGCCAGGCGCGCAGTCGACCCAGGACAGCGAGCTGCCGTCGGGCCTGCAGGTCGGTACCGGTGTGCGCATCGTCGGCACCCAGAAGAACTTCCAGACCGGCAGCCTGCAGACCACCGAGAACCCGCTGGACATGGCGGTCAATGGCCGTGGTTTCTTCCAGGTACTGCAGCCGGACGGCACCGTCTCGTACACCCGTGACGGTACCTTCCACCTGAACTCCGACGGCCAGATCGTCACCGCCCAGGGTTTTGCCCTGGAGCCGGCGATCGTGGTACCGAACGATGCCCAGACCTTCACTGTCGGCCAGGATGGCACCGTGTCGATCACCACCGCCGGCAACCCGGCTGCACAGGTGATCGGTAACCTGCAGACCGCCGACTTCATCAACCCGGCCGGCCTGCAGGCGATCGGCGACAACCTGTTCCTGGAGACCGCCGCCAGCGGCGCGCCACAGGTTGGTACTCCAGGCCTGAACGGCTTCGGCACCACCCTGCAGCAGACCCTGGAAAACTCCAACGTCAGCACCGTGGAAGAGCTGGTGAACATGATCACCACCCAGCGTGCCTACGAGATGAACTCCAAGGTCATCTCCACCGCCGACCAGATGCTGTCGTTCGTGACTCAGCAGCTGTAAAAGCCCAAGTCCAGGTTCTACTCCCGTTACACCGTGAGGTAAGTGTCATGAAGCGTCTGTTGTCTGTATTCGCCCTGGGGGGGGCGGTTGTGCTGGCTGGTTGCGTCGCGCCGACGCCCAAGCCGAACGACCCGTATTACGCGCCGGTTCTGCCGCGTACCCCGCTGCCGGCTGCAGCCAACAACGGTTCGATCTACCAGGCAGGTTTCGAGCAGGGCCTGTACACCGACCGCAAGGCGTTCCGCGTGGGTGACATCATCACCATCACCCTCAACGAACGCACCTCGGCGAGCAAGAACGCAGGTTCCCAGATCCAGAAGAACAGCAAGGCCGACATTGGCCTGACCTCGCTGTTCGGCTCCAACCCGAACACCAACAACCCGTTCGGCAGCGGCGACCTGTCGCTGGAAGCCGGCTACAGCGGTGACCGCACCACCAAGGGCGACAGCAAGGCCACCCAGGGCAACACCCTGACCGGTTCGATCACCGTCACCGTGGCCGAGGTGCTGCCCAACGGCATCATCGCCGTGCGCGGTGAAAAGTGGATGACCCTCAACACCGGTGAAGAGCTGGTGCGTATCGCCGGCCTGATCCGTGCCGACGACATCGCCACCGACAACACCGTGCCGTCCACCCGGGTGGCCGATGCGCGCATCACCTATTCGGGCACCGGTTCGTTTGCCGATGCCAGTCAGCCCGGCTGGCTGGACCGCTTCTTCATGAGCCCGCTTTGGCCCTTCTGAGTACGGATGAACATGTTCAACGTTAGGCAGCTGATAGCCGCGACCCTGCTCCTGTCCTGCGCGTTCGGTGCCCATGCCGAACGCCTCAAGGACATTGCCAGCATCTCCGGCGTGCGTTCCAACCAGTTGATCGGCTATGGCCTGGTGGTGGGGCTCAACGGCACGGGTGACCAGACCACCCAGACCCCGTTCACCCTGCAGACCTTCAACAACATGCTGTCGCAGTTCGGCATCAAGGTGCCGCCAGGCTCCGGCAACGTGCAGTTGAAGAACGTCGCCGCGGTGTCGGTGCATGCCGACCTGCCGGCGTTCGCCAAGCCGGGCCAGGTGGTGGATATCACCGTTTCGTCGATCGGCAACTCCAAGAGCCTGCGCGGCGGCAGCCTGCTGATGACTCCGCTCAAGGGGATCGACGGCAACGTCTACGCGATCGCGCAAGGCAACCTGGTGGTCGGCGGCTTCGATGCCGAGGGCCGTGACGGCTCGAAGATCACCGTCAACGTTCCGTCGGCCGGCCGTATTCCTGGCGGTGCCTCGGTCGAACGTGCGGTGCCGAGCGGCTTCAACCAGGGCAACAGCCTGACCCTGAACCTCAACCGCCCTGACTTCACCACCGCCAAGCGCATCGTCGACAAAGTCAACGACCTGCTCGGCCCAGGTGTGGCCCAGGCCGTTGATGGCGGCTCGGTGCGGGTCACCGCGCCGATGGACCCGAGCCAGCGGGTCGACTACCTGTCGATCCTCGAGAATCTCGAGATCGACCCGGGCCAGGCGGTGGCCAAGGTCATCATCAACTCGCGTACCGGTACCATCGTCATCGGCCAGAACGTCAAGGTCTCGCCGGCGGCGGTGACCCACGGCAGCCTGACCGTGACCATCACCGAAGACCCGATCGTCAGCCAGCCGGGGCCGTTCTCCAACGGCCAGACCGCGGTGGTTCCGCGTTCGCGGGTCAATGCCGAGCAGGAAGCCAAGCCGATGTTCAAGTTCGGTCCGGGGACCACGCTGGATGAGATCGTCCGCGCGGTCAACCAGGTCGGCGCGGCACCGGGCGACCTGATGGCCATCCTCGAAGCACTGAAACAGGCCGGCGCCTTGCAGGCCGACCTGATCGTGATCTGAGGACGCCGCGGATGAATTCGAAAAGCCTGGTCTCCAGCCACGCCGACAGCGGTGCCTACACCGACCTCAATCGCCTGAGCTCGCTCAAGCACGGTGATCGCGACAGCGATGCCAACGTGCGCAAGGTAGCCCAGGAGTTCGAGTCGCTGTTCATCAGCGAGATGCTCAAGGCCTCGCGCAAGGCCAGCGATGTGCTGGCCGATGACAACCCGATGAACAGCGAGACGGTCAAGCAGTACCGCGACATGTACGACCAGCAGCTGGCCGTGAGCATGTCCCGCGAGGGTGGCGGTATCGGCCTGCAGGACGTGCTGGTGCGCCAGCTGTCGAAGCACAAGAGCACCCCGGTCAACACCAGCCCGTTCCCACGCGTCGACGGCAGCGCGCCGACGCTGTGGGGCAACAAGGTGGCCGACCCGGTGCAGGCTACCCAGTCCACGGCCACGCGCAACGATGTCGCCGCGCTCAACTCGCGGCGCCTGGCGCTGCCGGGCAAGCTCACCGATCGCCTGCTGGCCGGCATCGTGCCTTCGGCCACCAGCCCGGCCGCAACCACCCATACCGCCGCCGTGCCGGCCCGTGACGGGCAGCAGGTGGCCAAGGCCATCGCCATCCCGGACAACGGCCTGCGCATCACCGGCCGTGCCGTGGCGCAGCCGCCACTGGCGCCGAAGAAAGCTTTTGCCGACAGCGACGAATTCGTCGCCACCATGCTGCCGATGGCCGAGCAGGCCGCCAAGCGCATTGGTGTCGATCCGCGTTACCTGGTGGCCCAGGCCGCCCTGGAAACCGGTTGGGGCAAGTCGGTGATGCGCAACAGCGATGGCAGCAGCAGCCACAACCTGTTCGGCATCAAGGCCAGCAGTAACTGGCAAGGTGATTCGGCGCGGGCGATCACCAGCGAATTCCGCGACGGCCAGTTCGTCAAGGAGACCGCAGCGTTCCGTTCCTATGACTCGTACCAGGACAGTTTCCACGACCTGGTGAGCCTGTTGCAGAGCAATTCGCGCTATCAAGATGCGGTGAAGTCGGCCGATAACCCAGAACAATTCGTGCGAGAGCTGCAAAAGGCCGGTTACGCCACCGACCCGAACTACGCCAGCAAGATCTCGCAGATCGCAAGACAGATGAAGTCGTACGAGAGCTACGCAATGCTCGGTACCACAACGAAACTTTAAGGGTATGGAACCATGGCGAGTCTGATCAATATTGGTATGTCGGGGCTTGGCGCCGCGCAGTCGGGGATGTACACCCTCGGTAACAACATTGCCAACGCCGATGTCGAGAGCTACTCGCGCCAGCAGAACGTGCAGAAGACCAAGGGCGGCCAGCAGGTCGGCCAGGTGTTCATCGGCAGCGGCACCACCCTGGCCGACGTGCGTCGGGTGTACAACGCGTTCCTCGAGAACCAGCTGCGCACCACCACCTCGCTGAGCAGCGACGCCACCTCGTACCTGAATCAGATCACCCCGCTGGACACCGCCCTGTCGAGCAGCGACACCGGCATCACCGCCGCGCTGCAGAGCTTTTTCACCGCGTTGCAGGACGCCTCGGCCAAACCGACCGAAGATGCCTCGCGCCAGCTGCTGCTGACCAGTGCTCAATCCCTGGCCAAGCGCTTCAATACCCTGTCGTCCCAGTTCAACCAGCAGAACAGCGACATCAATTCCAACATGGCGTCGATCGCCGACAAGGTCAATGCATTGACCAAGTCGATTGCCGACCTCAACGGCCAGATTTCCAAGATGACGGCGGTCAACGGCCAGCCCAACGACCTGCTCGACCAGCGCGATGGCGCGGTGCGCGAGTTGTCGGCGCTGATCGGTGCCGACGTGGTTGAGCAGAAGAACGGCAACTATGACGTCTACCTGAAAAACGGCCAGGCCCTGGTGCTGGGCAACACCACTCAGACTATCGGCGTCGAGCCGAGCGCCACCGACCCGACCCGCATGAGCCTGATCCTCAATCGCGGCTCGACCAAGATGGACATCACCAACAGCACCACAGGTGGTGAGCTGGGCGGCCTGATCCGCTACCGCAAGGAAACCCTCGACCCGGCGATGAATGAGCTTGGCCGTGTGGCCCTGGTGGTGGCCGATGCCATCAACAGCCAGCTTGCGCAGGGGATCGACAAGAATGGCGAGTTTGGTGCGGCGATGTTTGCCGACATCAACAGCGCCGCAGCCATCAGCCAGCGCAGTATCGCCAAGGCGGGCAACAGCGCAGGCTCCGGCAACCTCGATGTCACCATCAAGGACACCGGCAAGCTGACCACCAGCGATTACCAGGTCACCTTCACCAGCGACAAACAGTACACCGTGCGCAAGTTGCCCGATGGTACCGACATGGGCACCTACAGCCTGGACGACGACCCGGCGCCGGTCATCGATGGTTTCAGCCTGGCGCTCAATGGTGGCGCCCTGAGCGCGGGTGACAGCTTCAAGATCACCCCGACGCGCAACGCTGCTGCCAACATCGAAGCGACCCTGACCGATCCCAAGCGCCTGGCCATGGCCGCGCCTTTGACCGGCACCAGTGGTTCGGGCAACAAGGGCACCGGCGCCATCACCCAGCCGACCCTGACTTCCGAGCTGGATATCTACGATGCAGCCCAGCGTGCCGACCTGCAGACCGGCATCAAGTATTCGACGCCGGTCAAGCTGGTGTTCGGTGACGACACTGCCTCGCCGCAGGCGTATACGATGTACGACTCCAAGGGCAATGCCATTGGCAGCGGCACCATCGTGCCGGGCCAGGACAACAAGCTGCAGTTGTCGGTGCCGATGGTCGATGCCAGTGGCAACCCGATCATGGATGGCGCCACGCAGAAGACCTTCAGCTTCGAGATGACCGTCTCCGGCACACCGAAGAACGGTGACAGCTTCACCGTGGCAATGACCGCGTCGGGTTCGGCCGACAATCGCAACGCCCAATCGGTGCTGGACCTGCAGACCAAGGGTACCGTCGAAGTCGGTGCCGACGGCAAGGGCATCAGCTTCACCGATGCCTATGCCAAGCTGGTGTCAAACGTGGGCGGCAAGGCCGGCCAGGCACAGATGGACAGCGACGCCACCAACGCGCTGCACACCTCGGCCCTGGAAGGGCGCAATGGCTTGTCCGGGGTATCGATCGATGAAGAAACCGGCAACCTGATCAAGTTCCAGCAGTACTACACCGCGTCGTCGCAGATCATCAAGGCGGCCCAGGAAACCTTCGCCACCCTGATCAACAGTCTTTAAGGAGCCGTAGATCGTGAGCGTACGCATCTCTACTTCGCAGTTCTACAACACCACCCAGTCCAACTATCAGAAGAACTTCGCCAATGCGGCGAAGAGCCAGCAGGACGCCAGCGACAATATTCGCGTGCGTTCAGCCAAGGACGACCCGGTGGGCGCCGCGCGTCTGCTGCAGCTTGAGCAGCAACAGAACCTGCTCGCCCAGTACAACGGCAACACCACCAACGTGCGCAATGCCCTGGGCACCGCCGAAAGCACCCTGAACTCGATCGGCACCATCCTGCAGCGGGTCAACGAACTGGCGGTCAGCTCCGGTAACGCCGGTTTCGCCGACGCCGACCGCAAGGCCAACGCCGCCGAGCTGGACTCGCTGGAGCAGCAGCTGTTCAGCCTGATGAACAGCAAGGACGAGAACGGCAAGTACATCTTCTCCGGCTCCAAGGGTGACACCCAGCCCTACGTGCGCAACGCTGATGGTACCTACACCTACCAGGGCGACCAGTCGCAGCTGAAGCTGCAGGTGGGCGACATGCTCAGCCTGGCCGCCAACGAGACCGGCTACGACGCCTTCGAGCAGGCGCTGAACACCAGCCGCAGCCAGACCACGCTGACCGCGCCGGCTACCGATGATGGCCGCGTCAGCCTGTCCAACGGCCAGGTCTCCGGCAGCGCCACCTACAACGACCGTTTCCGCAGTGGCGAGCCTTACAGCATCGAATTCACCAGCAGTACCGAATTCAAGATCACCGACGCCAGCGGCACCGATGTCACCCTTGAGGCGACCCAGGGTGGCAAGTTCGACCCCAACGGCGAAAATACCCAGATCACCTTCCGCGGTGTCGACCTGCGCCTGGAAATCAGCTTCAAGGCCGGTGATTCCGCTGACCCGGATGCGGCGATTGCCGGCCACACCTTCAGCCTTGCCTCCAAGCCTGACCAGATCAGCGGCACTCGCAGCCCGGGCAACGCCTCGTCGGCACAGATTACCGGCGCCAGCGTGGTCGACCAGGCCGCCTACAAGGCCGCGTTCCCGGAAGGTGCGGTACTCAAGTTCACCAGCGCCACCGATTTCGAGCTGTATGCGGCACCGGTCAGTGCCAACAGCAAGCCGATCTCCTCGGGCACGTTGAGCGGTTCCACCGCAACGGCCATGGGCGTGCAGTTCGAGCTGTCGGGGGCGCCGAGCGCCGGCGACTCGTTCTCGGTCAAGGTCGACACCCATCAGACTCAGAACATCCTCGACACCATCAGCCAGCTGCGCGCCGCGCTGAACACCCCGATCGACGGTGATCCGGCGGCTGCGCAAACCTTCAAGGCAGCGCTGGACTCGGCCATCGGCAACATCGCCAGCGCCACCAATCAGGTGACTTCGTCGATCGCCTCGATCGGTGGCCGGGGCCAGGCGCTGGACGTGCAGGCCGAGACCAATTCGGCGCTGAGCGCGGAGAACACCAAGACCCAGACGTCGATCCGCGAAAGCGATCCGGCCGAAGTGATGATCCGCCTGACCATGCAGACCAACATGCTGCAAGCCTCGCTGCAGGCATACGCCAAGGTCGCCGGCCTGTCGCTGGTCAACTACATCTGATAACGCTGCGTGCGTAGTCAATCGTGCGCTGTCACCGTCAGGTGCGGCGCACTTTTTTTTGCAAGGTCGTCAACGTGAACGAAAAGCCTCTCGTCAGTATCGTCATCCCCGCCTACAGCTCGCGGTTCTTCGCCATGGCCCTGCAAAGCGCACTGGGCCAGACCTACGATGCACTGGAGGTGCTGGTCTGCGACGACAGCGAAAGCGAGGAGATCGAGGCGATCGTCAACGCCCTCGACGATGAGCCCCGTGTGCGCTATGTGCGCAATGCCCGGCACCTGGGCTTTGTCGGCAACCTGCTGCGCGCCGTCGAGCTGGCCCGTGGCGAGCTGGTCAAGGTGCTGTGCGACGACGATCGGCTGTTCCCGCAATGCGTGGCACATCAGGCCCAGGCCCTGCAGCAGCATGAGGAAGTCGGCCTGGTGCTGTCCCAGCGCGTGCTGTGCGACGAGAACAATTTCATCCTGCCGATGCGCATTGCCAATGCGCGCTTCGCCAACGTCGACAGCCTGTTCAAGGGCGAAGACATGTTGGCGATGCTCGACGGCCGGCCGGTGAACTTCCTCGGCAACTTCTCGGCCGCGCTGATGCGCCGCGAGCAGGCCCTGCAGTGGCTGCAGGCACTGACCGGTGATGGCCTGAGCTTTGTCGCGCTGCTTGACCTGGCGCTGTTCGCCTGCCTGATGCGCCGTGGCAACATGATCATGCTCAGCGAGCCCGGCCTGATCGAGCGCCTGCATCCGCAGCGCCTGAGCAAGCAGGATGCGGTGGTGCAAGGGGCGCCGCAGGAGTGGCGCTGGATGATGCAGATGCTCGCCGCACGCAGCGGTGAAGCGGCACCGGCCAGCGGCTGGGTGCGCTATGTACCGCTGACCGAGGCGCAGGAGCAGCCGCGCCAGTGGCAGGAACTATGCGTGGCGCGGATCATCAGCAACTGGCAGACCCGCCTGGGCGGCCGGGTCGGCAGTGACTGCGAGAGCTATGCCGAGCTGTACCAGCAATGGCTGGCGGCGCGCCGCTTCAGTGACGTGCAGCGCGGCCTGCTGCCGCAGGCGATCGCCGCCTGGCCGCAGCAGCCGCGCATCGTGCCGCTGGTGCTGGATGTCGCAGGCGATGCCGGGGCGCTGGAGCAGACCCTGCAAAGCCTGGCACGGCAGCTGTACCCGGTGCATGCCTGCGTGGTCCTGAGCGATGCCGCGCCCGTCAGCACGCTAGCGCTGGTGCAGCAACCGCTGCAGGCCGACTGGCCGCAGCAGCTCAACCAGCTGCTGGCCTCGCTGCAGGATGCCGACTGGGTCTACCTGCTGCGCGCTGGCGACCGCCTGAGCGAGTCGGCCACGTTGCTGCTGGCCGAGCGTGCGGCCGTGTTCCCGAGCCTGGCCTGTGCCTACAGTGACGAAGGGGCCTGGCTGGATGGCTTGCCGGGTGAGCCGGTCTTCAAGCCGGACTTCAACCTCGACCTGCTGCGCAGCTACCCCTACGTTGGCCGTACCCTGGCCTTTGCCCGCGAGGCGATCGTCGACCTGGGCGGCTTCGATGCCGGCTTCACCGAGCTGGCACCGCATGACCTGCTCTGGCGCCTGGTCGAGACCCGCGGCCCGCAGGTCATCGAACATATTGCCGAAATCCAGGTGCAGTCGAGCTTGAGCTTTGCGCAGTGGTTGTCGCTGCCTGAGGTGATCGCCCAGAGCGAGGCGGTGCTTGCCGCACACCTGCGGCGCCTGGGTGTGGCGCACAGCATCCGGCACGACGACCTGGCGCTGCTCAATCGCGTCCACTACCTGCACGGCGACACCCCTTTGACCTCGATCATCGTCCCGGTGGGCCGCGACTTGGTCAGCTTGCAGTCGTGTGTCGAAGGCCTGATCGAGCGTACCGCCCAGGGGCGATACGAAGTGCTCATGGTGGCGGGGGCTGCCGCCGAGGGTGACATGGCAGCCTGGCTGCAGGCCATGGACGAGCTGGGTGCCGACATGCTGCGAGTGATCCGCAGCCCTGGCGACTCCCGCATCCAGTTGATTGACACTGCCGCCGCGCAGGCGCGTGGTGACTACCTGCTGTTGCTCGACCCTGGCGTGCAGGTGCTCGACGGCCATTGGCTGGACGAGATGCTGCAGCACGCCCAGCGCCCGGAAGTGGCGGTGGTCGGTGCCCGGCTGGTCGATGGCCAGGGGCGGGTGGTCGAGGCGGGCTGGGTGCTGGGGGCGTCCAGCGTGGCCGGCCCGGCGTTTGCCGGCGAGGATATGCAGTCGCGCGGCTACCTGCAGCGTTTGCAGGTGGTACAGAACTGGAGCGCCGTCGGCGGTGCCTGCCTGATGGTGCGCAAGCGCGTCTTCGACGACCTCGGTGGCTTGGCTGCGCAGCCGCTCGGCCAGGGCATGGCTGAGCTCGACCTGTGCCTGCGTGCCGGCGCCCAGGGCTATCTGGTGGTGGGCACGCCGTATGCCACCCTGCTCAAGCGCGAGGTGCCGGCCGAGTCCGACGGTCTCGACCGGCAAGTGCTGCTGGAACAGCAACAGGTGTTCTGCGAGCGCTGGCTGAGCAAGGTGATCCGTGACCCGGCCTACAACCCGAACCTTGGGCTGGCTGCCGCCGACTTCAGCCTCGAACCGAGCCTGCGCGGCAGCTGGAGTCCGCTGTGCGCCCGTGCCCTGCCGTCGGTGCTGGGCTTGCCGATCAACGACAGCGCCGTTGGCCACTACCGTGTCGAGCAGCCGTTCAAGCAGCTGGAAGCGGCCGGGCGTGTGGTCGGACGGGTGGTCTACGAATCGCCGACCGTGGTCCAGTTGGCACGCATGGACCCGGATGTGATCATTCTGCAATTGCGGCACAACGATGACTCGGTCCGCGACATCGAGCGCATCGCCCGTTTTTCCAATGCCCGACGCATCTTCGAGATCGACGACTACGTGCTCAGCGCGCCGAAGAAGAACACCCATGCGCGCAACAAACCGGCCGACATCGAGCAGCACCTGCGCCGCGGCATCAGCCTGTGCGACCGTGTCGTGGTGACCACCCAGGCGCTCGCCAACGCGCTGTCGGACATGCACCACGACATCCGCGTGGTACCGAACATGCTCGCCCCGCACCTGTGGACGCAGCTGCCGCCCAGTCGCCGGGGCACCTCCAGCAAGCCGCGGGTGGGCTGGGGAGGGGGCACCAGCCACAGTGGCGACCTGGAAATCATCGCCGACGTGGTGCGCGAGCTGGCCGACGAGGTGGAGTGGGTGTTCTTCGGTATGTGCCCGGATGTGCTCAGGCCGTATATCCACGAATACCACCCGGGCGTTCCGCTGGCGCTTTACCCGGCCAAGCTGGCCAGCCTCAACCTCGACCTGGCCCTGGCGCCGCTGGAATTCCACATCTTCAACGACTGCAAGAGCAATCTGCGCTTGCTGGAATACGGTGCCTGCGGCTATCCGACCATCTGCACCGACACCGAGGCCTACCGTGGCTACCTGCCCTGCACGCGGGTCTATGGCAATGGCACCGAGGAATGGCTGCGGGCGATCCGTTCGCACCTGGCCGACCCGGTAGCCAGCTACCGCATGGGTGACGAGCTGCGCGAGGCGGTGATGCGCGACTTCGTGTTGCGCGACGACAACCTGCGCCATTGGGAATGGGGCTGGTTGGCCGACTGAGATCCATCTCGAACAATCCGCAAACCCTGTGGGAGAGGGTTTACCCGCGAACACCGGCAAAGGCGGTGCCAGGCATCGCGTAGGCTGATTCGCGGGTAAACCCGCTCCCACAGAAATTGCGTTTCGCCTGGAGCCAGATTGGCGCATTTCCTGCAGTAGCCCTCGATATCGCCATAAATCCTTCGCCCTGGCGGTGCCGGCGGCGCGAAGTACATGAGGAAATCGATGAAGGCAGTCATTCTGGCGGGTGGGCTCGGCACGCGGATCAGCGAAGAGTCGCATCTGAAGCCCAAACCGATGATCGAAATCGGTGGCAAGCCAATTCTTTGGCACATCATGAAGCAGTATTCGGCGCACGGTATCCACGACTTCGTGATCTGCCTGGGCTACAAGGGCTACGCGATCAAGGATTTCTTCGCCAACTACTTCCTGCACACCTCCGACGTCACCTTCGACATGCGCGCCAACCGCATGGATGTCCATCAGAACTACAGCGAGCCATGGCGCGTGACACTGGTCGACACCGGCGAGGAAACCATGACCGGCGGCCGGCTGCGCCGTGCGGCCCGTTACCTGGAAGGTGAAAAGGCGTTCTGCTTCACCTACGGCGACGGGGTTTCCGACATCGACATCGGTGCGCTGGTCGACTTCCACCATGCCCACGGCCGGTTCGCCACGGTCACCGCCGTGCAGCCGCCGGGGCGTTATGGCGCCCTGCAGCGCGACGGCGACCAGGTGCTGGGCTTTACCGAAAAACCACGCGGCGATGGCGGCTGGATCAACGGTGGGTTCTTCGTGCTGTCCCCTGAGGTGCTGCCCTATATCGACGGCGACACCACCTCCTGGGAAGCCGAGCCGCTTTCGCGGTTGGCCAGCGAGGGGCAATTGCATGCCTTCGCCCATGAAGGTTTCTGGCATCCGATGGACACCCTGCGCGACAAGAATCACCTCGAACAGCTGTGGAGCAGCGGGGAGGCACCATGGAAGCAGTGGGCCTGAGCCCTGCGTTCTGGGCTGGCAAGCGCATCCTGGTCACGGGCCACACCGGTTTCAAGGGCAGCTGGCTGGTGCTCTGGCTGCAGAGCCTGGGTGCCAAGGTGACCGGCTTCGCCCTGGATCCGGCGACCGAGCCGAGCCTGTTCGAACTGGCCCGGGTCGGCGAGGGCATCGATGACCGCCGTGGCGACGTACGTGATCTCGGCGTATTGCTGGAACTGATCGCCGAGGTGCAGCCGGAAATCGTCCTGCACCTGGCGGCCCAGCCGCTGGTCCGGGAGGGCTACCGGGACCCGCTGGGGACTTACTCCACCAATGTCATGGGCACCCTCAACCTGCTGGAGGCGATCCGCCAGGTCGGGGGCGTGCGTGCCTGTGTGGTGGTCACCACCGACAAGGTCTACGCCAACCAGGAATGGGCCTGGCCCTATCGCGAGAACGAAGCGTTGGGCGGGCATGACCCCTATAGCAGCAGCAAGGCCTGCTGCGAGCTGCTGGCCCAGTCCTACGCGGCATCGTTCTTTCCACTCGATAAGCATGCCGAGCACGGCCTGAGCCTGGCCACCGCCCGCGCCGGCAATGTGCTGGGCGGGGGCGACTTTTCCCCTGAGCGGCTGATCCCCGATGTGCTCAAGGCCTGGTCCGCGGGGGAGCCGGTGACGCTGCGCCTGCCCCAGGCGGTACGCCCCTGGCAGCACGCCCTGGAGCCGCTGGCTGGCTACCTGGCGCTGGCGGCTGGCCTGTATCAGCAAGGCCCGCGCTTTGCCGGCGCGTGGAATTTCGGCCCCGGTGACGACGACATGTGCAGTGTCGGCGAGGTCGTCCAGTTGCTCGCCGGGCAATGGCCGCAGGCGCCGGGGGTGGAACTGCAGAAAAGCGAGATGCACGAAGCCGGGCTGCTGCGCCTGGACAGCTCGCGCGCACGCCAACTGCTTGGCTGGCGCCCGCGCTGGACACTCGGCGAATGCCTGGAGCAAACCCTGAACTGGCACCTGGCCTGGCGCAAGGGCATGGACATGCGCGCGGTCTGCCTGACCCAGCTGAGCCTTTACCAGGAGTCGCTGTGAGTCAGTACAGCTTGCATGCCTTGCCGCTGTCGGGCCTTGCCCGCATCGAGCACCGCCGCGCTGAAGACGCCCGTGGCGCCTTCTCGCGGTTGTACTGCGAAGACAGCCTGGAGCGCTTCGGCGCGCCGTTCCACATCCGCCAGATCAACCGTTCGCTGACCCGTCAGCGTGGCAGTGTGCGTGGCCTGCACTACCAGGCCGGACCGCAGCCGGAAAGCAAGTACATCACCTGCATGCGCGGTGAGGTATGGGACGTGGTAGTCGACCTGCGCGCCGATTCGCCGACGTTCCTGCACTGGCACGCCGAGCATCTGCAGGCCGGCGACGCGAGCAGCCTGCTGGTGCCGGCAGGCTTCGCCCACGGCTTCCAGGCCCTGAGCGACGATGCCGAGCTGCTGTACCTGCACAGCGCCGACTATGCCCCCGAGCATGAGGGCGGGCTGTCGGTGTTCGACCCGCGCCTGGCGATCGCCTGGCCGTTGCCCGTGATCAACCTCTCGGCCCGGGATGAGCTGCATCCTTGGCTGGACGACTGCTTTACCGGAGTGACCGTATGAATTGCCGTGGTTGTGGCAGCGCCTTGCACCTGCCATTGATCGACCTGGGAACCTCGCCGCCTTCGAACGCCTACCTGCGTCCCGAGCAACTGGCCGAGGCTGAACAGTGGGTGCCGCTGAAGGTGGCGGTGTGCGAACAGTGCTGGCTGGTGCAGACCGAAGACTACACGCGCGCCGAGCAGCTGTTCGACGCCGATTATGCTTATTTCAGCTCCTACTCCAGTTCCTGGCTGGCGCATGCCGAAACCTACGTGGCGGGCATGGTCGAGCGCTTCGCGCTGGGCCAGGATAGCCGCGTGGTCGAGATCGCTGCCAATGACGGTTATCTGCTGCAGTACGTGGCGGCACGTGGCATCCCGTGCCTGGGCGTCGAGCCGACCCGCAGCACCGCTGCGGCGGCGCGGGCCAAGGGCCTGGAGATCCGTGAAGTGTTCTTTGGCCGTGAGGTGGCCGCGCAGCTGGCCGCCGAAGGCTGGAGCGCCGACCTGATGGCGGCCAACAACGTGCTCGCCCATGTGCCGGACATCAACGATTTCCTCGGGGGCTTCGCGACCTTGCTCAAGCCAGCCGGCGTCGCCACCTTCGAATTCCCCCACCTGCTGTCGCTGATTGCCGAACACCAGTTCGACACCCTGTACCACGAGCATTACTCCTACCTGTCCCTGACCGCTGTGCAGGGCCTTTGCCAGCGCAATGGTCTGGAGATTTTCGACGTGCAGGAACTGCCTACTCATGGCGGTTCGCTGCGGGTATTCGTGCAGCGCGCCGACGGCCAGCGCCGGCCTGCGCAAGCGGCCGTCGCCAGCCTGCTGGCCCTGGAAGAGGATGTGGGCGTGCGCAGCGCCGGGTTCTATTCGAGCCTGGCGCCGGCCGCCGAGCGCATAAAGCTGCAGCTGTTGCGATTCCTGCTCGATGCCAAGGCCGCAGGCAAGCGTGTGGTCGGCTATGGGGCGGCCGCCAAGGGTAACACCTTGCTCAACTATGCCGGCGTCAAGGCTGACCTGCTGGCTTGGGTGGCCGATGCCAACCCGCACAAACAGGGCAAGTTCCTGCCGGGCAGCCGTATACCCGTGGTGGCGCCGGCGCGCCTGGCCGAGGAGCAGCCGGACTATGTGCTGGTGCTGCCGTGGAACCTGCTGCGCGAGGTCAGCGAGCAGCAGGCCGGCATCCGCGAGTGGGGCGGCAAGTTCGTGATCGCCGTGCCTGAGCTGACCGTGCTATGACCGGTCTGCATGTGCTGGTGACAGGCGCCACCGGGTTCGTTGGCCGCCACCTGGTTACCGAACTGCTGGCCCGTGGCTGCCGGGTGCGCGCCATTGCCCGCGACGTGCAGCGCGCACGCAGCATGCCGTGGTTCGACCAGGTGCAGTTCGTCGCCGGCGACCTGCACCAGGCCGATGCCGAGCAGGTGGGGCGCTGGGTCGAGGGCATCGATGCGCTTGCCCACCTGGCCTGGCCAGGGTTGCCCAACTATCAGGCGTTGTTCCATCTGGAGCAGAACCTGATGGCCGACTACCGCTTCATCAAGTACGCGGTCGAAGCTGGCGTGCGCCAGGTGCTGGTCACCGGCACCTGCTTCGAGTACGGCATGCAGAATGGCCCGCTGGACGAGCAGTGCCCGGCTCGCCCGGGCAATCCCTACGGGCGGGCCAAGCACAGCCTGCATCAGTTCCTCCAGGCGTTGCAGTTGCACACGCCGTTTGTTCTGCAATGGGCGCGGCTGTTCTACCTGCATGGCCAGGGGCAGAACCCCAACAGCCTGCTGGCCGCCCTCGACCGTGCCATCGACAGCGGTGCGACGGCCTTCGACATGTCTGCCGGCGAGCAGCTGCGCGATTTCCAGCCCGTCACCGAGGCCGCGCGGCAGCTGGCCGGGCTGCTGCACTGCCGGGCGTTCTCCGGCGTGGTCAACTGTGCCAGCGGCCAGCCGCGGGCGGTGCGCAGCCTGGTCGAGCAGCGCCTGCGCGAGCGCGGCGCCAAGGTGGCGCTCAACCTCGGCCATTACCCCTATCCAAGCCACGAGCCGATGGCGTTCTGGGCCGTGACCGAGCGACTCACGCAACTGCTGGCTGCCCAAGGAGAACCTGATGGCCTATGAACTGTATCGTGCGGTCGGCCTGCCCGTACTGCAGAATCGCACCTTCGCCGATGCCGCCAGCGCGCAGGCATCCGCCAGCGGCGATCTGTGCCTGGTTCAGGACGAGCGTACCGGTCTGGTCTACAACCAGGCCTTCGACGCCTCCCTGCTCAGCTACGACAGCGACTACCAGAACGAACAGGCCCTGTCGCCGGCGTTCCAGCGTCACCTGGACGCGGTGGAGGGCCTGGTGGCCCGGCACTTCGCCGGTCAGCGCCTGATCGAGGTGGGGTGTGGCAAGGGCTACTTTCTCGAACTGCTGCGCCAGCGTGGCCACCAGGTGACCGGCATCGACCCGGCCTACGAGGGCGACAACCCGGACGTGATCAAGGCGCCGTTCACCCGCGCCCTGGGGCTGGCCGCCGATGCGGTGGTGCTGCGTCACGTGCTGGAGCATATCGCCGACCCGCTGGCCTTCCTCGGGGCTATCGCCGACGCCAACCAGGGCGGGCTGATCTACATCGAAGTGCCATGCCTGGACTGGATCCTCGAGCACCGTGCCTGGTTCGACCTGTTCTACGAGCACGTCAACTACTTCCGCCTGGACGACCTGCGCCGCTGCTTCGGCAAGGTGCTGGAATCCGGGCACCTGTTCAACGGCCAGTACCTGTACATCGTCGCCGACCTGGCCAGCCTGCGCGAGCCAGCCTTCGATGGCCAGCGCCTGCAACTGCCGTCTGGTTTCAGCGCCAGCCTCGAACGTGGCCAGGCCCTGGTGCGCGAACACGCCGGGCGCGGCGCGGCGATCTGGGGCGCCTCGTCCAAAGGGGTGATCTATTCGCTGTACCTGCAGCGCGCTGGCGTGCAGGTCGACCATGTGATCGATATCAACCCGGCCAAGCAAGGCCGCTATCTGCCGCTGAGCGGCCTGCGCGTGTCCTCGCCTGAAGAAGCGCTGGCCAGCATGCCCGATGGTGCGCAGGTGTTCGTGATGAATTCCAACTACCTGGACGAGATCCGCCGTGACACCGGCAACCGTTTCGTCTACCACGCGGTCGATGACGCCGCGTTCCAATGACCTTTGCAGAGACCGCCTCCATGACTGATACCAACGTCCACCAGGCCTTCGTCGCCGAGTGCAACGAGCAGATCGCCGCCCAGGGCCAGGACCAGAAGCTCCAGGGCCTGGCACGCGACCTGTTCAACGAATCGGCCAAGCACAAGTACAGCTACCACTTCTCGTGGATGGGCCGGCCGATCATCCAGCTGCCGCAGGACATGGTCGCCATGCAGGAACTGGTGTGGCGCATCAAGCCGGACCTGATCATCGAGTGCGGCATCGCCCACGGCGGTTCGATCATCTACTACGCCTCGCTGCTGCAGCTGCTGGGCCATGGTGAGGTGCTCGGCATCGACGTCGACATCCGTCCGCACAACCGCAAGGCCATCGAGGAGCACCCGATGGCGCACCGCATCAGCATGCTCGAAGGCTCGAGCATCGCGCCGGAGATGGTCGCCAAGGTGCGCCAGTTGGCCGAAGGCAAGAAGGTCATCGTCGTGCTCGACTCCAACCATACCCACCAGCACGTGCTCGACGAGCTGCGGGCCTATGCGCCGCTGGTATCGGTGGACAGCTATTGCGTGGTAATGGATACCGTGGTCGAGGACATGCCGGCCGACTTCTTCCCGGACCGCCCCTGGGGCCATGGCGACAACCCCAAGACTGCCGTGTGGCAATACCTGAAAGAGAACAGCGACTTCGAGATCGACCGCCAGGTGCAGGACAAGCTGTTGCTGACCGTCGCGCCGGACGGCTATCTGCGCCGCGTGCGCTGATTCTTCCTCAAGGTCCCCAGGAACACCCTTATGCAGCTTGAAAAGAACACGCCCATCGACAGCGGCCTGCGCGAGCGCTTCACGCTGGTGTTGATCACCCATAACCGCCCGGCGTTCCTGCGCCGGACCTTGCATTACTACCGCGACTTCCCGGCGAGCATCCTGGTGCTCGACTCGTCGAACCAGGCCGATGCCACGCTGCAGGCGGACTACCCGCAGGTGGATTACCGCCACCTGCCGCAGTACACCTACCGCGGCCTGCAGGAAAAGCTCAGCTATGGCGTGAACGAAGTGCGCACGCCGTTCATGACCTTTGCCGCGGACGACGATTTCCTGTTGTTCGATGCCATGGCGCAGTCGGTGGAGTTCCTGACGCAGAATCCGGACTACGGCGTCTGCCATGGTTACGGCATGATGTACGTGGCGCACGGTACCGAGGTGCATTTCTATCGTCGGGACAAGCGTGTGCAGGAGGATTATTGCAGCGACGATCCGGCCCAGCGCCTGGTCGAGTTCATGGGCCAGTTCCTGCCACCGTTCTACGCGGTCACCCGTACCGACCTGCTGCAGCAGTGGTATGCGCTGTTGCCGCCGGGCACCAGCTTCGAATGGCAGGAGATTGGCCACACCTTCTATCTGCTGGCCAACGCCAAGGCGCGCATCCTGCCGATCCCCTACGCGGTGCGGGAGGCCAACCTGGGCGGCTCGGACCACAACACCAATGTGCTCACCGTGCTGGCCAACCGCGATGAGCGCAGCTGCCAGGAGCGCGAGCAGTTTGCCGAATTCCTCGCCTCGGTTCCCAGTGCAATTGGCGCGCTGGGCGTCGAACAGGCCAGGCAGGTGGCCCTGGCCGGTTTCCAGGCCATGAGCGAAGGCCTGCTCAGCGGCCGTGCCCTGCACGGTTGCATGATCGTCACCTCGCGCTGGCATGTGCCGAGCCCTGAGCCGCAGCGGATCTTCGGCAAGCAGCAGTTCGTCGAGATGCCGTTCTACAACCAGCCGATGTTCGACCTGCTGGCAGAGCTGGAATTTCTTATCCATGCCATGCCGTGCGGGCGCCTGCAGCTGCGTGAGCTGGAGGCCATTCTGGTGCGCCAGCAGGCGCTGCTGCAGGTCAACGACAATGACAACGAACGCACGCTGCGCGCACGGCTCTGGCAGGCGCTGGCGCTGAGCCCGTTCAACCGGGTGGTGGTGCAGCGTCTGCTGGCCTCGCTCGAGGCCGTCGGTGACGAGGCCGAGGCCGCGCCCTTGCGCCCTTGGCTGGCGCGTCTGGAGGCCCTGCCGAGCTACGACAGCCAGGCGTTGCTCGATGCGCTGCCGTCCGGCCAGCTGCTGAGCTGGCTGGCGGCACGTGCCCCGGATGGCATTCAGCTGAACCTGGCCAGGCAACGCCTGGCCGCCGCCAACGGCGGGCCGAGCTTCGGCATCGTGCTGCTCGACCTGGAGGCGCAGATGGACAAGCTGCAGGCTACTTTCGACAGCCTGATGGCCGGGCCATGCCGTAATTTCAAGGTCGTGGTGCTGACCAGCGGCGACCTGCCGATGGTCACCCATGCAGGGCAGACCGTGCATTTCGTCAAGGCCGACGGCAAGGATCACGTGCGCATCATCAACCAGGCGGTTGCCGAGCTGGGCAGCGACTGGGTCATCCTCGCCGAGGCCGGCGATCGCTTTACCGCCAGCGGGCTGCTGCGAGCCAGCCTGGAGCTGCTGGAGGTGGAGGGTATTCGTGCGGTGGCCATGGATGAGGTGCAGGTACAGGCCGATGGCCGCCTGCGCGAAGTGCTGCGTCCGGGTACCAGCCTCGATCTGTTGCAGAGCGTGCCAGGGGCGATGGCGCGGCACTGGCTGCTGCGTCGTGATCTGGTGCTGGCCGCCGGCGGGTTCGACAGCCAGTATCCATTGGCACTGGAGTTCGACCTGCTGCTGCGTCTGATCGGCGATGAGGGCCTTGCCGGCCTGGCGCACCTTGCCGAACCGCTGCTGATCTGCGCCGCGCCAAGCGCCGGCAGCCAGGACCAGGAGCGCGCGGTGCTGACCCGGCGCCTGGCCGAGCGCGGCTATACCGCCACCGTCGGCTCGGTGCATCCGGGCACTCACCAGATCGACTACCGTCATCCTGAACGGCCCGTGGTGTCGGTGCTGTTGCACTGCCAGGACAATGCCGATGAGCTGCAGCGCTGCCTGGTCAGCGTCCTGCAGCGCACCCGTTACCAGAACCACGAGATCGTCATTGCCGACAACGCCAGCCAATCGCCACCGCTGCGCGAGTGGCTGGCCAACCTGGCGGCCGCTGGCAGCCGCGTGCGGGTGGTCCGCAGCGAACAGCCGCTGGCGCCTGTGGCCATGCTCAACCTCGCCAGCCGTGAGGCCCGGGGCGAGTACCTGGTCCTGCTCGACAGCGCGGCCGAGGTGCTCAACGCCAATTGGCTGGAAGGCCTGCTAAACCAGGCTCAGCGCCCCGAGGTCGGGGTGGTCGGCGGCAAGCTGCTGGGGGCCGATGGCAAGGTGGTCGAGGCCGGGCTGGTGCTGGCGGGACAGGCGGGCATCCGCCCGGCGTTCCAGGGCGCGGCCAAGGATGCGCCGGGTTACTTGCAACGCCTGCAGGTGGAGCACAACGTGGCGGCGGTCTCCGGCTGCCTGATGGTGCGCACGCAGGTGCTGCACGCTCTGGGTGGCCTGGATGAGCAGCTGGCCACCCTCCGCGCCGCGCAGGTGGACCTGTGCCTGCAGGTTGCCGGGGCGGGCCTGCTGGTCGTCTGGACCCCGCAGGCTCAGGTGGTGCGCCATGGTGACGTGGAGCAACTGGTGGCCCCGGCGCATGCGCAGGATCCGTTCTATAACGCCGCCCACAGCCGCTGCGCGGCGTTGTTCACCCTGGATCCGCACAGCCGGGTGGAGTGGCAGGCGCTGTGCAGCTGAACGCTGCCTGCTGAGCGATGAACGCCATGGGCGCCCCCGCGCCCATGGCGTTTTCGTTTGCATCAGCCAGGCGCTTTGCCCATTCGACAAAAAGAGCGTGACTTGAGAGTCAGAACGCGCATCTTCACTGTATATTGTCGAAACCGGGAACCGCCGCGTCGCCCCCGGACAAACCGCCAAGGATCGGATCAACCGTATCGCTTGGCGTTTTGCCGTTCGGCCCAGGCGGGTATTTCGCTGTTACTGAATTGGGAAGCCATATGATTGGCATTAAAAGCATCGCCAGTTACGTGCCGGTCGAAGGCGTGGACAACTACGCCCAAGGCGCGAAATTCGGCAAGGACCAGGATTTCATCTTTGGCAAGATCGGTTCGACCTTCTTGCCACGCAAGGAAGCCGCGCAGGAAACCTCCGACCTCTGCGTAGAGGCCGTGAACAACCTGTTCGCCGCCAATCCGTCGCTGGACCCGGCAAGCATCGATGCGGTGATCGTGGTCACCCAGAACGGGGATGCCGAAGGGCTGCCGCACACTGCGGCGATCGTCCAGCACAAGCTGGGCCTGTCGACGGCCGTCGCCGCTTTCGATATTTCCCTGGGTTGCTCGGGCTACGTGTATGGCTTGTATGCCATGAAGGGCTTCATGGAAGCCGCTGGCCTGAAGAACGGCCTGCTGATCACCGCCGACCCCTATTCGAAGATCGTCGACCCCGAAGACCGCAACACCACCATGCTGTTCGGTGATGCCGCCACCGCCACCTGGATGGGCGAGGGCGCAGCCTGGCAACTGGGCAAGTCGCTGTTCGGCAGCGACGGTGGTGGTGCCGAGCATCTGCGTACCACCGATGGCAAGTTCTTCATGAATGGTCGCCAGGTCTACAACTTCGCCCTGGTCAAGGTGCCGGCGCACCTGCAGCAACTGCTCGAAACCAGCGAGCTGCAGGCCGGCGACATCGACCTGTACTGCCTGCATCAGGGCAGCGCGGCGATCGTCGATGCGGTGTCGGCGCGCTTCATCGAAGGCGAGCACAAGCAGAAGTTCGTCAAGGACATGGTCGAGACCGGCAATACCGTGTCGTCGAGCATTCCGCTGCTGCTGGAAAAGCACGTGCTCGGCTCCCAGCACAAGCGCGTGGCCCTGAGCGGTTTCGGCGTCGGTCTGTCCTGGGGTTCGGCAATCATCGAGCGCTGCGATTGAGCGAACAGTGCTGAAGCAGACGCCGCCGTTTCCAGGCGGCGTTTTCTTTTCTGCGTGGCTGCCGCCAGTGCCTGCATTCTGGCGTCAAGACCTTGATTTCATTGAGCTGGCAGGATGCCAGCAAATTTTTTCGAAAATCCGCTAAAGAAACCCGCCCTGACGAAGATAACTATTACGAAGGTTCTCTGTGCCACACCCGGCGAATTGCCAAGGCCGGAAGCCGTAGTACCCAATCCAACGAGGAATTCGTCATGGCTTTGACCGTTAACACCAACACCACCTCTCTGGGCGTTCAGAAAAACCTGAACCGTGCTTCCGATGCTCTGAGCACCTCGATGACCCGTCTGTCTTCCGGCCTGAAAATCAACAGCGCCAAAGACGACGCCGCCGGCCTGCAGATCGCTACCCGTATGACCTCGCAGATCCGCGGTCAGACCATGGCAATCAAAAACGCCAACGACGGTATCTCGGTTGCCCAGACCGCTGAAGGCGCGATGCAAGAGCAGACCAACATCCTGCAGCGTATGCGTGAACTGGCCGTCCAGTCGCGTAACGACACCAACAGCAAGGACGACCGCGACGCTCTGAACAAAGAGTTCGCCCAGATGTCCGACGAACTGAGCCGTATCGCCAAGTCCACCCAGCTGAACGGCAAGAACCTGCTGGACGGCAGCGCTGGCGTACTGACCTTCCAGGTCGGTTCCAACTCCGGTGCCAACAACCAGATCAGCATCCGTCTGGACAGCGGTTTCGATGCCCAGACCCTGAGCGTCGACTCGGCCGCCATCGCCATCACCGGTTCGACCAGCGCCGAAGCTGAAGCCAGCATGAACGCTGCGCTGGACGCGATCGACAAGGCTCTGCAGACCATCAACACCACCCGTGCCGACCTGGGTGCTTCGCAGAACCGTCTGACCTCTACCGTCAACAACCTGCAGAACATCAACGAGAACGCCGAAGCCGCTCGTAGCCGTGTTCAGGACACCGACTTCGCTGCCGAAACTGCTCAGCTGACCAAGCAGCAGACCCTGCAGCAAGCTTCGACTTCGGTTCTGGCCCAGGCCAACCAGCTGCCTTCCGCTGTACTGAAGCTGCTTCAGTAATCGCTGATGGCGACCGGCGGGGGAGTGCACGTTGAGGCGCTTCCCCGCCTTTTCATTGCGAGGTGGTAAGTCATGGACATGAGCGTCAAGCTGAACCTGTCCTACCCGACTGCTCGTCCGGCCGAACCGGCCGCCGACAAGCCGGTTGCCCGCACGGCTGAAGCGCCGCGTGGCAGTGGTATGCTGGAGGACAAGGCAGTCACGGCTGCCGAGCAGGCACACGATGCCGAAAAGGTGAAAAACGCCGTTTCGGAAATCGAGAAGTTTCTCAGTTCGACCCGACGCAACCTGGAGTTCTCCACTGATGAGGAGTCCGGCAAGATCGTGGTCAAAGTCATCGCCAGCGAGACTGGAGAGCTGATTCGCCAGTTGCCTTCGGAAGAGGCCCTGCGAATCGCCCACAGCCTGAGCGATGTAAACAGTCTTTTGTTCGACGCCAAGGCCTGACCGGCGGCGAATGCCGGAAGGCGAGATTCATGTCAGTCTTGCAGGAGCAGGACTGACGCTTCGAAAAGAGGGATAACGTTATGGCGAGCACACTTGTTTCCAGTATCGGCCAAGGTACTGGTCTGAACATCACTGACATGGTCAATGCATTGGTCACCGCCGATACTGCCGCCAAAAAGGCGCAGATCACCCGGCAGACCAGCAACAACTCGGCCATGATCTCGGGTGTGGGCTCGCTGCGCAGTGCCCTCACCGCGTACCAGGACGCGATGAAGAAGCTCAACGACCCGAAAGCGCCGTCGTTCAATGCTTATGCAGCGAAGTCGGCCAACGAGTCGGTGGTCAAGGTCACCGCAGGCAACACGGCAGTCGCCGGCAACTACGACATCATGGTCAACAAGTTGGCTACTGGCTCCAAGGTGGCCAGTCAGTCGTTCGCCGGGGGCTCGACCTCGGCCATCAGCGCCGGCCAGCTCAGTGTCAGCCAGGGTGGCAACACCTGGAAGCTCGACATTGCCAGTGGTGCGACCCTGGAAAGCGTGCGCGACCAGATCAACAAAGAGCTTGGCGTCCAAGGTATCTCGGCCAACATCGTCAACGGCGAGGGTGGTGCGCGCCTGGTGCTGAGCTCGACCACCACTGGTGCTGGCTCCGACCTGTCGCTCACCGGGATCCCCGAGCTGGAGATCGATGGCACCACGAAGATGACCGAGGCCGGTGGCGCGGGCTACATCACCGGCCTGGCTCAGGATGCCGAGCTGACCATCGACGGGCTGAAGGTGACCAGTGCCAAGAACACCGTGGACAATGCCATCAGTGGCATGACCCTGGAGCTCACCGGTACCACGCCGGTTGGCAGCACCACCGGGACCAGTGTCACCGTGTCGGCGGACAACGATGGTCTGCAGAAGTCGATCCAGTCGTTCGTCGATGCCTACAACACCTTGCAGAAGGCGATCACTTCGCTGACCTCGACTTCCAAGGATGACAACGACAACCTGGTGCTCGGCCCGCTGACCAACGACCCGACCACCCGTTCGTTGGTCAACGATATCCGCAAGGTGCTCTCGGAAGTGGGGGCGGGCAGCCAACTGACCACCCTGAGCCAGTTGGGTATCAATACCACCAAGGATGGTACCCTGGAGTTCAACTCCACCAAGTTCACAGCTGCGATGAGCGACAAGAAGCTGGGTTCGGAAGTGCAGGAGTTGTTCACTGGCACCAATGGCATCTTCGATCGCATGAACAAGGCCATCGATCCCTACAACTCCAGCGATGGCAGCCTTGCCACGCGCAAGGCCAGCCTGGACAAGGTCGCCAAGAACCTGGCTGACCAGCAGTTGGCATTGGACCGTCGCACCGAGTCGCTGACCGAGTCGCTGACCAAGAAGTTCGTGGCAATGGACACTGCGGTGGCCAAGCTCAATGCCCAGGCCAATCAGATCAAGTCGGTGTTCGATGCGCTGAACGCCCAGGCGAAGAACTCCTGATCGGCATCGCGACGCGAAGACACCAGCAAAGCGACAAAAGCCCGGCAGCGCCAGCAAGCGCGCCGGGCTTTTCGTTTTGCCGCTAAAGTTTTTTGACGTCTCGGCGATACACAGGGTACAAGCAACCTTTTTTGCAGCAACGAGGTAGATCCATGAACCCGATGTTGGCCCTTCGGCAATACCAGAAAGTCAACGGCGTGGCCCAGACATCCGAAGCCAGTCCTCACCGCCTGGTGCAGATGCTCATGCAGGGCGGGCTGGACCGCATGGCGCAGGCCAAGGGTGCGATTGCGCGCAACGATATCGCCCAGAAAGGCATCCTGATCGGCAAGGCCATCGACATCATCGGCGGCCTGCGCGAGGGCCTGGATCTGGAAAACCACGCCGACAGCCTGGCCGAACTGGACAGCCTGTACACCTACATGAGCCGCCGCCTGATCGAAGCCAACGCCAAGAGCGACCCGGCCATCATCGATGAAGTGGCGCGGCTGCTGATTACCGTCAAGGAAGGTTGGGACGCCATCGGCGAGCAGTCGTCGGCTTCCTGAGCCAGGAGGAGGGTGCCATGAGCGATGTAATCGCCCGAATCGAACAGACCCGCCAGTTGTTGCTGACGGCACTGGAGAAGCGCGACTGGGATGCGGTGGGTGAACTGGATCTGGATTGCCGCCTGCGTATCAATGATGTACTAGGCGAGGCGCACGGCCAGGAAGCCGACGTTCGCGACAGTCTTGAGCAATTGCTGGTCGTTTACCGGCAACTGATTGAAGTTGCAAGTGGTGAGCGTCAATCAATAGTCGACGAGATGACACAAATCCGTCAGGCGAAAAATGCCGCTAAGGTATACCATCTGTTCAGCTGACCACAGATGTGCAAAAAGCCGGGCGCCATTAATTTGACTGCATCGGCTTTTTTGACTTTACTAGTGGCTGTTTTCGAATTCCAGACGTCCGAACACTGACCATTCAGTCGGAGATGTCGAGCATGCCCTGAAAAGGGCGCCGATATGACTAGGGAAGTTGCTATTGCATGTGGCGTGAAACCAAGATTCTCCTGATCGATGACGACAGTGCACGCCGCCGCGATCTGGCGGTGGTCCTGAACTTTCTCGGCGAAGAAAACCTCCCTTGCTCCAGCCAGGACTGGCAGCAAGTCGTAGGGAGCCTGTCTTCGAGTCGTGAAGTGCTCTGCGTGCTGATCGGTACCGTCAATGCCCCGGGCAGTGTCCTTGGGCTGCTTAAGACAGTGGCTGGGTGGGATGAGTTCCTTCCGGTTTTGCTGATTGGTGAAATTTCTTCTGTGGAGTTCCCGGAAGAGTTGCGCCGTCGGGTCCTGTCCAACCTTGAAATGCCGCCGAGCTACAGCCAGTTGCTCGATTCGCTGCACCGCGCCCAGGTCTATCGCGAGATGTACGACCAGGCGCGGGAGCGCGGTCGGCAGCGCGAGCCCAACCTGTTCCGCAGCCTGGTCGGCACCAGCCGTGCCATCCAGCACGTGCGGCAGATGATGCAGCAGGTGGCCGATACCGACGCCAGCGTGTTGATCCTTGGCGAGTCCGGCACTGGCAAGGAGGTGGTCGCGCGCAACCTGCACTACCACTCCAAGCGCCGCGAAGCGCCGTTCGTGCCGGTCAACTGCGGGGCGATCCCTGCCGAATTGCTGGAAAGCGAACTGTTCGGCCATGAGAAGGGCGCCTTCACCGGCGCGATCACCAGCCGTGCCGGGCGCTTCGAGCTGGCCAATGGCGGTACGCTGTTCCTCGACGAGATCGGCGACATGCCGTTGCCGATGCAGGTCAAGCTGCTGCGTGTGCTGCAGGAACGTACCTTCGAGCGCGTGGGCAGCAACAAGACCCAGAGCATCGACGTGCGCATCATTGCGGCGACGCACAAGAACCTCGAAACCATGATCGAGGGTGGGACGTTCCGCGAAGACCTGTACTACCGCCTCAATGTGTTCCCGATCGAGATGGCGCCACTGCGCGAGCGCGTGGAAGACATCCCGTTGCTGATGAACGAGCTGATCTCGCGCATGGAGCACGAGAAGCGCGGTTCGATCCGCTTCAACTCCGCCTCGATCATGTCGCTGTGCCGGCATGGCTGGCCGGGCAACGTGCGGGAGCTGGCCAACCTGGTCGAGCGCATGGCGATCATGCATCCGTATGGGGTGATCGGGGTGTCGGAGCTGCCGAAGAAGTTCCGTTACATCGATGACGAGGACGAGCAGCTGGTCGACAGCCTGCGCAGTGACCTCGAAGAGCGCGTGGCAATCAATGGCCATGCGCCGAACTTCAGCAATCATGCGATGTTGCCGCCGGAGGGCCTGGACCTGAAGGATTACCTCGGTAGCCTCGAGCAGGGCCTGATCCAGCAGGCGCTGGACGATGCCAACGGTATCGTTGCTCGCGCGGCTGAACGTTTGCGCATTCGCCGCACCACCCTGGTCGAGAAGATGCGCAAATACGGCATGAGCCGCCA